>QILY01000069.1 GCA_003232155.1 Maribacter sp. | reverse complement strand
ACCTATAGCTTTACCAACGATTACTATATTGGCTCCTGGAACAGGGTTGTCATTCTGGTCTACCACTTTTCCGTTTACTGTTGTTTGGGCAAATGCAATTGATCCCAACATTAGTAAGGATAATAATAGTACGTTTCTCATGTTAATTTTGAGTTAAATTAGTATGTAAGGCAATATACAGATTTTTTTAAACCAAAAATGAAAAAATGAAAAAAATTATGCATGCATAGTATATTTTTAATACAGTTCCTCAATGCAAGCATACGAGAAATTAGATCTAAAAGAGATTTAAATTATACGAAATCCCAAAAAAACACAAAAAAGGACCGTGGAATTTTCCACGGTCCTTTTTTGTGTTTTTTTGGGATTTATATTTATTCTACAGTAACTGACTTTGCCAAGTTTCTGGGCTGATCTACATTACAGTTTCTCATAACAGCAATATGGTACGATAATAGTTGCAATGGTATTGTTGTCAATAATGGGGTAAAGCTCTCAATAGTTTCAGGGACTTCAATAACGTGGTCTGCTAGTTCTTTAACTTGTTCGTCGCCCTCAGTCACTACTGCTATTATCTTTCCTTTTCTAGATTTTATTTCTTGAATATTACTCACTACTTTCTCGTAATGCCCTTTATTGGTCGCAATAACAAAAACAGGCATATGCTCATCGATCAAAGCGATAGGGCCATGTTTCATTTCGGCGGCAGGATATCCTTCAGCGTGTATATAGCTAATTTCCTTTAGCTTAAGTGCTCCTTCTAAAGCGACGGGAAAATTATACCCACGGCCTAAATACAAACAATTGGTAGAATCTTTATATACATCAGAAATAACCTCAATTAATGGACTCGATTCAAGAGCTTTTTCAACTTTAGATGGAATAGTTTCCAACTCAGTTAAATATTCATGGAACTTTGATTCAGAAAATTCACCTTTCTCCTTGGCTAATTTTAATGCAATCAATGCTAAAACCGTAATTTGAGTTGTAAATGCCTTGGTAGATGCGACCCCGATTTCAGGCCCAGCATGGGTATAAGCCCCAGCATGGGTTTCACGTGCTATCGAAGACCCCACAACATTACAAACGCCAAAAACAAAAGCTCCGTTTTCTTTGGCTAATTTAATAGCGGCCAGGGTATCTGCCGTTTCACCAGATTGTGAAATCGCAATTAAAACATCTTTACTGGTAATTACTGGATTACGATATCTAAATTCAGATGCATATTCCACTTCTACAGGTATACGTGCCAAATCTTCAAAAATATATTCAGCGACTAAACCTGCGTGCCATGATGTACCACACGCCACAATGATTATTCTATCGGCATTCATGAATTTTTCAAGGTTCTGATCAATGCCTGCCATTTTTACAATACCTTGATCCGCAAGTAATCTACCTCTATATGTGTCTAAAATTGCTCTCGGTTGCTCATAAATTTCTTTAAGCATGAAATGGTCATACCCTCCTTTTTCAATCTCCTCTATATTCATTTGGAGTTCTAAGATATTAGGGTAAGCTATAGCGTCATCCTTTATTTTTCTTAATTTAATTTCTTTTCCTAAACGAATGATAGCCATTTCCTCATCTTCTAAATAGACTACATTGTTCGTAAACTCTATAAATGGAGAAGCATCTGAGGCTATAAAAAATTCATTGTCACCTATACCAATAGCTAAAGGACTACCCAATTTAGCAACAACAATCTCATCTGGTTTCTTTTTATCAAATACGGCTATTGCATATGCGCCAATCACTTGATTAAGGGCAAGTTGCACCGCTTTACCCAACATTACACCTTCTGTTTTTTGGACTTCTTCAATAAGATTTATTAACACTTCGGTATCTGTATCTGAATGAAAAATATACCCTCTTTTCATTAACTCTTTTTTAATGGACTCATAATTTTCTATAATTCCATTATGGATAATCACTAAATCTCCTGAATTTGAATAATGCGGATGTGAATTAACATCATTGGGTACCCCATGGGTAGCCCAACGGGTGTGACCTATTCCTAATTTTCCTTCCAAAGAGATACTTTTTTCAGTTTTCCTCTTTAGATCTTCAACCTTGCCTTTAGTCTTAGCAAGATTTATCCCAGTCCCATCATATATTGCAACTCCAGCACTATCATATCCCCTGTATTCAAGTCTTTGAAGTCCTTTGATAATTATTGGATAAGCATCACGATGACCAATATATCCTACTATTCCACACATATATTATCTATTATTAGGTTGGATGTTTATATTCTTTTACAAATATAATTAGAATATAGAATTGAACTTTATTCTAATTTATAGTTTAGAACGTGCAATTTAGTTAAGTAGTATATGTATAGCAAGATATTACCCTTAGAAATCTATAAGATTTAAAACAACTTAACTAATGCTAAATATTTATGGAAAAATTAGTTGGTCTGTGTATAAAAAATCTCTAATTTTAATCTTTTAACCTCATTTTCTGAAGAACTCCCATGAAGAACTGTACTCAATGGCGTCAAAACAGGTGCGGCAGGAATATCATTTTCTATATTTCCTGAAAGTATTACATTGTTAGCTCCTCCTATTCTTATATCTGGTGTTACCATTAACCCAAGTTTTGCATTTGTAGAATCTCGAACCACAATATTGTTGATATGTTCAGTAATCCTGACTGTATATTTTAAATTATTCGCATCAGAATCATCTAAGATCCCATCATAGTTAAGATAAATTCCCAAAGGGGTATCTGAGGTGGAATTTTCAGTTAATACATTAAACAGTGGAGCATTGGTCTCTGCATTAAAAAGATATAACCGTGGGGGCTCAACAACACTGCCTGTTACACCCGCTCTATCTACATAAAAAACAAGATTCGCCTCATTAATAATCCAGTTATTCGCTATGATTTCGGCTATATCCCCTTCATTAAACAACTCTATTTCAGCATATGACCCTGCACCGCCTTTCAAATGAATTCTAGACGGGTTAACATTCTCATCAAATCTGTTCAAAATATCTGAAGGATATTCATCATTTATAAAAGTATTCACTGCATTGCCATTAACCAGACCGACCCCACCCCCAGTGACTAAGTTTATAACAAATACTTTTTCATCTTTTTCCTCAGAATCAACTACATCATGATTATACCTAATTTCAATATCTGCATTTGTAATATCTAATAAAAGCAACAATTCTTCACTTGTAGGTGTCATAGAAATATGGATGCCTCTTAAAAATTCTTTAAAGTTAGTCACGCTCAGAAGCTCAGAATCACCTTCTTTATCTAAAATATTTTGTTGAAAGAAAGTAGCATCCAAGGGTACTCGTATACCTGGATCTCTTTTTCTTGATATAGTGCCTACTTCGTCCACATCTGTATCAGGATCATCAATTAGAACAACATTCAATATTTCTTCATCACTTATGGTAATATTACCATCAAATAAAACCTCACCAGTAAAAGTTGGAGAAAATTCTTGTGACGAAAAATATTCTTGCGCTTCTTGAAAACCTGAATTAGGGTCTAAATCACGTAAAAAGAAAGTAGAGCGCTCTACTTTCAAATTAAATGGCATTGTACGATCCCCATAAATACTATCCAATCTGAATCTTTCAGCAAAGCGATCCCCAAGCGTATCTTCATCAATATCATCGTTTATACCATCACCATCAGTATCTTGCACCAAAGGGTTGGTATTATTTACATTTTCAACATTGTTAGCCACTCCATCGCCATCATCATCATTTGTTGGGTCCGTTGGCGCACCATCAAGGTCATCTACAACACCGTCTTGATCAGTATCTGTCTGATCATTAAAGTAAGGTATGTATAAAAACACTTCGATTACCGTTTCGTTCTCTGGAATAGTAGCTTCATCCGTTTCATCTTCCTCTTTTTGTTGTGAAAAATTGCCAAAAGCTGGGTTATTTGTCGACAACTGTAATTGCGATGTTATACTAGCTTGTGTTTTTCCATAAACCAAATCATTGAATAAGCCTAATTGATATACTGGCAATTTATTGGTCCGCACAGCTTCTATTTTTTTATTCATGGCTGTTACATCATATACTTCATTATCGGTGATAAAAGGTTCCTCGCCAACTATACCTTCACCAATAGTAGTTAATTCGTCTTCACATGAGACAAAAACCAGAACAAGTAGAATTCCTGCTAAAGCAGGAAATTTGAATCTATTCAAAAAATTCATTTCGATTATTTTAAAACTTCAGTGCTGTAAAAATTTGCGTAGGCTTCTTCGAACTCTTGTAAAGAAACATACGGTAACACAGGTTTTTCAAGGTTGGAAATATGGTTTTGCAAATCTTCTGGAATTTCTTCCGCAGCTAAAATAACGGCATCTGAAAAATCTACCGCTACTTTTAACAAATTATTATAATTCGGGGTTGCTAGGGGCGCTATACTATCTTCTGATATACCATCGTAGCTTATCTTTTTAATCATGTCTTTGTTAAGCTCGCCATTAAATGATTTATTATATACCGAAGTAACTATCTTACTTTCATGAAAAAGAGGTTCATCAGCATAATACTTCTTGAGGTACAACGGAAGTAAAGAAGCCAACCAGCCATGTACATGAATAATATCTGGTGACCAATTTAATTTTTTAACGGTCTCTACCACCCCTTTCGCAAAGAAAATAGCACGTTGATCATTATCTGCAAAAAGATCGCCATTTTCATCGGTAAACGTAAATTTTCTTTTGAAATACTCGTCATTATCAATAAAATACACTTGAATACGTTCTTTTGGAATAGAAGCTACTTTAATGATCAATGGCATATCCATATCATTAATTACCAAGTTCATACCCGACAAACGAATTACTTCATGAAGCTGATGACGACGCTCATTAATATTACCATACCTAGGCATAAATATTCGAATTTGGCCTCCATTACTGTTGACCATCTTCGGGGTTTCATACGACATTAGGGAAACTTCATTCTCTGGTAGGTAGGGTACTAATTCTGAAGATACAAACAATATCTTTTTACCATTCATAAAAACTGTGTTTTATTTAAAATATGAGCGTGGCTGCAAAATTACAAAAATTATGTAGATTAGGAGTAATTATAGTAAGTTTGCTGGGCTTTTAATTAAATATTTATGGTGCTGGCCAAAACTAAAAAAGAGTTAAACACTCATCTCTCACCAATCAATACGGGCAAAGAACTTGGATTGGTGCCCACTATGGGCGCACTACACAAAGGCCATATTTCATTGGTCAACAAAGCCATTTTTGAAAATAAAACAGTAGTGGTAAGCATTTTTGTAAACCCAACACAGTTCAATACTACCGAAGATTTAAAAAAATACCCCCAAAGCCTTAAAAGGGATATTACATTATTACAGAAAGTTTCTGACAAGATTATAGTATTTGCACCTTCGGTAGATGAAATTTATTCTGAGAAAGTCGCATCAAAAGTGTATGCTTTTGATGGGTTGGATAAAGTTATGGAAGGGAAATTTAGAGATGGACACTTTGACGGCGTAGGCACTATTATCGAGGCATTCCTTACTTTAATAAAACCGAACAAAGCCTATTTTGGCGAAAAAGATTTTCAACAATTACAGATTATAAAGAAGCTTGTAGCATTGCAAGGCATTCCAGTTGAAATTATTGGCTGCCCTATTGTTAGAGAACCTAACGGATTAGCCATGAGTTCGCGTAATGAAAGACTTTCTAAAACTATTAGGGAAGAAGCTGCATTTATCTATAAAACATTACAAACTGCCAAAACAAAATTTGGCATGAAAAGTGCCAAACAAATATCAGAATGGGTAGAAGCGCAATTCGAAAAACATCCAATCTTTCAATTAGAATATATAAAGATTGCTGACGTTAGCACATTGAAACCCGTCCGAAGAAAACAAAAAAACAAAAAATATAGGGCCTTTGTTGCGGTTTATGCTGAAGACATACGACTAATAGATAATATAGCCCTTAATTAATTACCTTTGTGTTATGCAAGTAGAAGTAGTAAAATCTAAAATTCACCGCGTAAAAGTAACAGGCGCAGACCTTAATTATATAGGTAGTATTACTATTGATGAAGATTTGATGAATGCCGCCAATATCATTCAAGGGGAAAAAGTACAAATCGTAAACAACAATAATGGGGAGCGATTAGAAACTTATGCTATACCTGGCCCTCGTGGTAGTGGTGAGATTACCTTAAATGGTGCCGCATCAAGAAAAGTAGCGGTTGGCGACGTACTTATATTGATTACCTATGGCTTGATGGATATTGAAGAAGCCAAAACTTTCAATCCAGCATTGGTGTTTCCTAATGAAGAGAATAATTTGCTCAACTAATTTTGAACAACTCAGTAAAAAAAATACTAAAAACCACACTCCCAATAGCCTTGGGAGTTTTTTTGGTTTGGTACTCCTATAATTCTACCTCTGTAGAAGACCGGTCAGAAATACTAAGGTATATTAAAGAAGCTGATGTGTTCTGGGTAAGTTTATCAGTATGTATTGGTGTTTTAAGTCATATATCAAGAGCTATACGCTGGAATTACTTGCTAGAACCTCTAGGGTACAGGCCCAAAATACGAAACAATGTTATGATTATATTTTTATCCTATTTTGCCAATGCCCTTATTATTAGATCCGGAGAGGTATTACGCCCTACTGCATTGGCCACGTATGAAAATGTTCCTTTTGAAAAAGGCCTGGGCACCATAGTTGCAGAACGCATCATAGATGTGTTAATGCTGCTAATTGTAATTATGGCAGCACTTGTTTTACAAACGGATATTATACTTGGGATTTTAGAAGAAAACGGAATTGGCTTGGTAGGTTCCATAGGTATTCTTGCAATAGGCATTATAGGCCTTTTTATTGCTATAAGAATCATTAAAAGATCTACTTCTAAATTTGCCGTAAAAATTAAAACGTTCTTAAAAGGAATACAAGAAGGGGTGCTCAGTATTTTTAAAATGAAGCGCAAATGGGCCTTTATTTTTCATACATTCTTTATATGGGTTGCTTATATTGCTATGTTCTGGACCATAAAATTTACCGTTATTGAAACCATTGACCTTTCTGTAAGCCAAATTCTTGTGGCCTTTATTGCTGGGGCTTTCGCTATGAGCGCTACAAATGGCGGCCTTGGTCTTTTTCCTATTGTAGTGAGTAAAATTCTTGTATTATATGGCATTAGTGAGGTTTCTGGTGATGCCTATGGTTGGATTATGTGGATTGCGCAAACTTTAATGCTCGTGGTTTTCGGCGCAATATCTTTTCTGTTATTACCGTTATTGAACAGAAATCGATAAGGTTATCTTATCGTCAAACAATATACCATGCAACGTTTACTTACTATTTTCACAATTCTATTATGTTTAGGCCTTAACGCACAAGTGACCCAAGAAATCTTTGAATCTTTCAAGCTTCAAGAACGTAGGGATGTTCAGTATTATTTTCCTGAAGATTATAATGAAGAAAAGAAATATCCATTAGTTGTTGTACTAGACGGTGACTACCTCTTTGATCAAGTGGTCGCCAATTCTAAATTTTATAGTAGGTTTCACGGAATGCCCCAAATGATAGTTGTAGGGATAAACCAAAGTAAAGAAAGTATTCGATTAGATGATTGTGCTTGGGAAGAAAATGGACTGCCCGATGAAAAAGCAAAAAAGTTCTTTGAATTTATAGGGATAGAACTCATACCTTATTTAGATTTGAATTATAGTACGGCTCCTTTCAAAATGGTCGTGGGTTATGATATTACAGCAAATTTTCAGAACTATTGGCTTTTTAAAGAAAATTCACGTTTTAATGCTTACATCAATATCTCACCAACCTTGGCTCCTGAAATGGAAACAAGAGTACCTTCTCGATTAGGGGATTTTGACAAACAGATATTCTATCAATTGATACTAGAAGGCGAAAAAAGCGAAAATACCTCTAGAATATTAGAAATGAACAAGGCTATCAAAGCAATTGACAAAGAATCATTGCACTACTTTTTTGACGAATACCCAGATGCCGATCATATATCAATAGCCACCTATGGTATTGGCAAAGCTTTTGACAATATCTTTAGAATGTTCAAGCCTATTAGTCCGAAAGAGTACAAGACACAAATATTGACTTCTGAAGAACCAGTTTTCAATTACTTGGAAAACAAATACAAAAGTATTGAAGACCTCTTTGGCTTTAAAAAAACAGTTGATCTAAACGATATAATGGCCATATATGCTGCAAGCAGAAAAAAAGAGGATTTTGAATCTTTAAAGCCACTTTCGGATCTTTGTAAGCGTGAATTTCCCGACACCATGTTAGGCTTCTTTTTTGAGGGGGAATACTACGAGCAAATGGGTAAGCCTAAAAAAGCATTGAAAACATTTGAAAAAGCATTTGGTATGGATGAGGTTGATTTCTTGACTAAAGAAATGGCATTGGAGAAGATCGATGCGTTGAAGGCTGATTTTGGATACTGAACTCGTCTTGAGTTTTTGTTTCCTACCGGCAGGCAGGTTTTGCCATTTTTGAATCCCATTTGAAGCTGTTTAGGACCGGAATAGATTTTCTAATGCATAATCGGGTTTAACTAACAAAGTTTTATCTTTAGCGTCAAATCTCAAACTTAGGAATGGCCAAGACAAAAACAGCATTTTTCTGTCAAAATTGTGGCACACAATACGCTAAATGGGTAGGACAATGTTCTGCTTGTAAAGAATGGAATACCGTAGTTGAAGAAGTAATTCAAAAAGCAGAGAAATCAAGCTGGAAAGTAAGTCCCGGTCCTACTAAAAAAACAGCCAAGCCACTTCGTGTTAATGAAATAAGCACTGAAAAAGAATTGCGTCTCGATACGTTTGACCTTGAGTTCAATCGTGTTTTGGGCGGCGGCCTCGTACCTGGCGCTTTGGTGCTTCTAGGAGGAGAGCCTGGGGTAGGAAAAAGTACGCTAATACTTCAAATTGCATTGAAGCTTCCTTATAGAACATTATATGTTTCTGGGGAAGAGAGTCAAAAGCAAATAAAGATGCGGGCTGATCGTATCCACCCCAATAGTGAAACTTGTTTTATCCTTACAGAAACAAAAACACAAAATATCTTTCAACAAATCGAAGCTACCGAGCCCGATATAGTGGTTATCGATTCCATTCAAACTTTACACTCTGATTATATCGAATCTGCTGCAGGAAGTATTTCACAAGTGCGCGAATGTACCGCTGAGCTTATAAAATTTGCTAAAGAAACTAATACTCCTGTAATTTTAATCGGCCATATTACTAAAGATGGCTCTATTGCAGGGCCTAAAATTTTAGAGCATATGGTCGATACCGTTCTACAATTTGAAGGCGACCGCAATTATGTGTACCGTATTTTAAGAGCATTAAAAAATAGGTTCGGTTCTACCGCGGAACTAGGCATTTATGAAATGCAAGGTACAGGATTACGACAAGTGAACAATCCGTCAGAAATATTGATCTCTAAAAATGATGAGGGGCTCAGTGGCACTGCAATTGCATCAACCGTTGAAGGCATGCGACCACTTATGATTGAAATTCAAGCATTGGTTAGCACTGCAGTATACGGTACTCCACAAAGATCAACAACAGGCTACAATGCAAAAAGATTAAATATGCTTTTGGCAGTTCTTGAAAAACGTGCTGGTTTTAAACTAGGGGCAAAAGATGTATTCTTGAATATCACAGGCGGTATTTCAGTAGATGACCCTGCCATTGACCTAGCCGTAATTGCGGCCATACTTTCCAGCAATGCTGACATTCCTATTGAAAAAGGAATTTGTTTTGCCGCCGAAGTAGGTCTTGCCGGTGAGATTAGACCTGTACAGCGTGTGGAACAACGTATTTCAGAGGCTGAAAAAATGGGTTTTACAACCATTTACATAGCCAGGAACAACAAAATAAGCATCAAAAATTCTAAGATTATTATTGAATTAATTTCAAGAATTGAAGATGTTGTAAGTAGTTTATTTGGTTAATCCCTGTCTTTACTATTGAACATTCTGGCTAAAATCATAAAAACCAAGACTATTAAAATAATCAGGGCCAATTGCCAAAAACCTATTGCTAAGAAATACATTTTGTATGGATTTTTAAGGGGCTGGGTTGGGTATTGCATTGTGAATCGCCTCGATACCTTGTAAAACTTCATCATTCAAGCTCACATCAATACTATCTATATTTTCTTCTAATTGCCGTATTGAAGTTCCGCCAATAATAGTGCTGGTCACAAAAGGTCTTGACATTACAAATGCTAAAGACATTTGGGCCAAAGAAAGGTCATTTTGCTGCGCAAGCCCATAGTATTTTTGTGTTGCTGCTACTGAAGACTCGTTAATATATCGACTATAATTCGGAAAAAGGGCAAGCCGTGATCCTTCTGGCAATTTGCCGCCTAAATATTTTCCGCTAAGTACACCAAAACCAAGAGGTGAGTAGGCTAAAAGGCCTATCTTTTCACGAATAGAAATTTCAGAAAGTCCTACTTCAAAGGTCCGGTTTAACAAACTATATGGGTTTTGAATGGTAATAGTCCTGGGCAAACTCTCATGTACTTTACCCTCTTCTAAATAGCGCATGGTACCCCATGGGGTTTCATTAGAAATGCCTACTTGGCGAATTTTACCTTCTCGAATTAAATCACGTAAAGTTTCTAAAACTTGATGAAAGTTATCTTGCCAATGATTTGAAACATCATGCCTATAACCACGTTTACCAAAATAATTTGTAGTCCTTTCTGGCCAGTGTAATTGATATAGATCAATATAATCAGTTTGTAGCCGTGTTAAACTACCTTCAACGGCTTCAGTAATTGCCTCGCGAGCAAATCCGTTAGTTCTAATATATTTAGTCATTTCAGCTTTACCTGCAATTTTGGTAGCTAAAACAATTTTATCGCGATTCCCATTTTTCTTCAACCAATTACCAATAATTTTTTCGGTTTCAGAATGCTCATCTGGGTGGGCAGGAACTGGGTATAACTCAGCCGTATCAAAAAAATTTATTCCTTGATCAATGGCATAATCCATTTGTTCATGGCCTTCGGCTTCAGTATTCTGCTTCCCCCAAGTCATGGTTCCAAGGCAAATTTTGCTTACTTCAATATCTGTATGTGGTAATGTTGCGTACTTCATAAATTAGGGAACAATCTTTTTCAATTTTTTAAAACATCACACTTAAGGCATTGTTAAGACTTTAACCTTCACTATGTATCTATTTCAACCAATATAGGACAATGATCACTGTGCTTGGCTTCCGATAAAATTACTGAACGCTTTAATCGATCTCTTAAAGGCTCACTAACCATAGCATAATCTAGACGCCAGCCTTTATTATTGTTTCTTGAATTTGCCCTATAGCTCCACCATGTGTAATTATCCGGTTCTTTATTAAAATGCCGGAAACTATCAATAAAACCACTTTTCATAAAATCACCTATCCATTCTCTCTCTACAGGTAAAAAGCCCGATACATTTTTAAGCCCAACAGGGTTATGTATATCTATAGGTTCATGGCAAATATTGTAATCTCCTAAAACAATTAAATTAGGTCTGGTCTTGCAAAATTCATTGGCATATTTTTGAAAATCTGCCATGTAAGTCAATTTAAATTCCAAACGATCCATATTACTGCCAGAAGGTAAATACATACTCATTATAGAAATATCCCCAAAGTCTGCTCTGAGATTTCTTCCCTCAAAATCCATATAATCAATCCCAGTTCCAAACTCAATATGGTCTGGTTTTGTTTTAGATAGAATAGCTACTCCACTGTAGCCTTTTTTTTGAGCGCTATACCAATAGTTGTGACTATAACCAGCTGCTTCAAAAAGTGAGAGATCTAATTGATCCTCATTCGCCTTAATTTCTTGAAGACAAATTACATCAGGATTTACTGATTGCAACCATTCTAAAAACCCTTTTTTTAAAGCTGCACGAATGCCATTTACGTTATATGATACTATTTTCACTTGTCCTTATTTTTTATCGAAAATAAGCATTGTTCTGTTTTAATCGATGAATAAATTCATTGAACTCATTTAAATCAAATAGGTAATTACATCTTTATTAACCAATTCTTCATGTCTACCTCCTTAAAAATAATTGCTTTTAAATCAGTGATAGCAACGCGTTGTTGCTCCATAGTATCTCTATGGCGAATAGTTACGGTTTTATCTTCTAAAGATTGATGATCTACGGTAATACAAAACGGTGTTCCGTTGGCATCTTGTCTTCGGTAACGGCGACCTACTGCATCTTTTTGATCATAGAGCACATTAAAGTCCCATTTTAGGTCATCAATAATTTCATGGGCCAATTCTGGTAAGCCATCCCTTTTGATCAATGGAAAAACAGCTGCTTTTGTTGGTGCTAAAACCGCAGGTATTTTTAAGACCGTACGGGTCGTTCCGTTTTCAAGTTCTTCTTCTTTAAGGGAATTAGAGAATATAGCCAAGAACATGCGGTCTAACCCAATTGATGTTTCTACTACATAGGGTACATAGTTCTTATTCTCATCAGTATCGAAATACTGTAATTTTTTACCTGAAAATTCTTGATGTTTTGAAAGGTCAAAATCAGTACGGGAATGTATTCCCTCCAACTCCTTAAATCCAAAAGGAAAACGGAATTCAATATCGGTTGCCGCATCTGCATAATGTGCTAGTTTTTCATGGTCGTGAAAACGATAGTTTTCCTCACCCAAGCCTAATGATAAATGCCATTTCATTCGGTTTTCTTTCCACTTTTCGTACCATTCCTTTTGAGTGCCCGGCTTAATGAAAAATTGCATTTCCATCTGTTCGAACTCCCGCATTCTAAAAATAAATTGGCGGGCTACAATTTCATTCCTGAAAGCCTTACCGGTCTGCGCAACTCCAAACGGAATCTTCATTCGACTTGTCTTCTGAACATTCAAAAAGTTTACGAAAATACCTTGTGCTGTTTCTGGGCGCAAATATAAGTCTATCGCCGTATCAGCCGAAGCACCTAACTTGGTGCCAAACATGAGGTTAAATTGTTTAACGTCTGTCCAGTTTTTAGAACCGGACATAGGACAAGCAATTTCAAGCTCTTCAATTAATTTTTTTACATCGGCTAAATCTTCATTTTCTAAAGATTTCCCTAGTCGTTTCAAAATTGTAGTAGCTCGTTCTTGATATTCTACAACACGCTGATTTGTTGCCAAAAACTGTTGCTTATCAAAAGTATTACCAAAACGTTTTGCGGCTTTAGTAACTTCTTTTTCAATTTTTCCTTCAATCTTGGCTACATAATCTTCTACCAAAACATCGGCACGGTATCTCTTTTTAGAATCTTTGTTATCTATTAAAGGATCGCTGAAGGCATCTACATGACCAGAAGCTTTCCACGTGGTAGGATGCATGAATATAGCGGCATCTAAACCAACAATATTATCGTTTAATTGTACCATGGCCCGCCACCAGTATTCTCTAATGTTTTTTTTGAGCTCGACCCCATTTTGCGCATAGTCATATACTGCGCTCAAACCATCATAAATTTCACTTGATTGAAATACGTAGCCGTATTCCTTAGCATGGGAAATTACTCTTTTAAAATCATCTTCTTGTTTTGCCATTTGGCAAAAATAGAATTTTACCCTAAAAGAAGGAAATGAACTTGTTTAAACTTTTTCAATTTATTTCAATACAAATTCTGTAGAAGATAATAATCTTTCGTCTTCAAAGACATTAAGGGTATATGTGCCTTCTAACAAAGACCCTTCAGGAAGGGTAATAAAGTCACATATCTGCATTTGTGGGTTTCCGTCAAGAACAAGTTCTACACGTTTGCTATATACATTACCATTTACACTAATGGTATTGGCATTATCTTCGATTACGCCCATAGTAGGCCCTAAAAATTGAAAATAAATAACTTTTTCTTCATTGATTGATGAAGGATTGGTCTCAATAGTAACACAGCCTCGTAATTTTTCAATTACTGAAGCTTTATTAGTTAAAATGGGCTTACTCCCGCGTAATCTAAAACCATCGCCTTCCGAATTATCAACTTTTAAATAACTCTTGATTTTTAACTCTTGGTTCAACTCTTGTATTTTCTTTCTTTGTAAAGCCTCTGCCTCTGCCAATGAACTACTCTTTCCTCTTAAATCTTCAATTTGCTTTTTGGTATCTTCATACTTATCGGTAAGAAGCATGTTGTTGTATTTAAGAAAGTTGTTCTTAAGTTTGAAACTATCGATTTTTGACTCTAACCTACGTAGTTCACTTTTATACTCTCGTAATTTAGCTACTGTGAAATTTAACCTTCCTATTGAATCTGATAATTGCTTTACTTTATATCTAGACGACTGCAACTCGATACCATTAACTTCATTAAGGGCTGAAAGACGATCTACATCTGCTTTCATTATAGTAAGATCTTTAATCAAAATATGTTTTTCTTGCTCTAAAAAATTAATTTGGGCATTAGATTGGGCATTACTGTAATAAAATGCGATGAGAATACCCATCACCACAGCACATAAAGCGGTAAGTATTATTTTATAATTGAATTTACTATCTTGACTGTTCATCAAAACGCAGAGTTTAAGTAGGTTATAAATACACTAAGATTTGTTATATTCCAAGCTTTCAAATATACTAAATGATATCAATAGCGTCCTAGTGCCTACAGTGTGTTTTGGATGTAATGCTCATTTAATCAGAGGAGAAGAACACCTATGTACCGTTTGTCGAAACCAGTTACCACTTACCGATTATACATTTAACGACGAAAATGCGGTTGACCGTATCTTTTATGGACGAATTGCCATAAAAAAGGCAAGTTCTTTCCTTTTTTTTACTGAAAACGGCATAGTTCAACAATTAATACATCACCTAAAATATAAAAATCAAGAACAAATAGGTGCTTTTTTAGGAGATTGGTATGGTCAAATACTAAAAGAAAATCATTTTCTCACTACTATCGATGCCGTTGTTCCCGTACCTCTACACAATAAAAAATTAAAAAAAAGAGGTTATAACCAAGTAACATTGTTCGCCAAAAAATTGGCGCAACATCTCAATACAGAATATATTGATCATGTTCTTATAAAAACCGCTAATACAAAAACCCAAACTAAAAAAAGTAGAATTAGTCGTTTGCAGAACAACAAAGCTCTTTATACCTTATCTGACCCTGCTCTTTTGAAAAATAAAAATGTACTATTGGTAGACGATGTAATTACCAGCGGTGCCACAATGGAAATATGTGCAAAAGCGATACTAAAAGCTGAAGGAGTTAAAATATACATAACAAGTATGGCAGTCGTGCCGCAATTTCAGTAATTTACAAATTAATTGTTTCTTTGTTCGATATTTTAGACCCCATGTTGCGACGCATTTTAGCTTACTTTTTTTTCTTATTGATACTTGTAGTATTAATGCAATGTGCCAGACGAGGCAACCCCACAGGCGGCCCTAAAGACATTACCCCTCCAGTATTGGTAAAAGCCGTTCCAGATAACATGACCACTAACTTCAAGGCAACCAAAATAAGGTTATATTTTAATGAGCTAATTAAGTTAGAAGATGTTCAAGAACAACTTATTGTTTCTCCGCCTTTAAAATACAATCCAGAAGTATCACCACAAGGAGGCGCCAGTAAATATGTCGAAATTAAGATTAAAGATACGCTTAAACCCAATACAACATACACCTTGAATTTTGGACAAAGTATTCGGGATAATAATGAAGGTAACCCCAATAGCTTTTTAAGCTATGTTTTTTCTACAGGTGATTATATTGATTCGTTAAAAGTTTCTGGGGTTGTAAAAGATGCTTTTAATAAAGAAGCTGATACATTTATTAGTATATTACTATATGAAATAGATAGCACATATACTGATTCTACACTCTACCAAAAACCTCCTAATTATATTACCAATACCTTAGATAGCACCATAATATTCACCTTGAATAATATAAAGAAAGGCAAATACGCCATCTTTGCAATAAAAGACGAGTCTAAAAACAATATTTTCGACCAAAAAACCGATAAAATTGCCTTTGTAAAAGATACTGTTTCATTACCCACAGATTCTACTTACCTATTATCACTTTTTAAAGAAATACCTGATTATGGTGTTAGTGTACCATCTTTTGCTGCAAAAAATAAGATTGTTTTTGGGTATTATGGCGAGACTAAAGATATAGATATCAGACCTTTGACAATTCTGCCTGATAGTATTAAAACCAGAGTTTTAAAAGAAAAAGACAAGGACAGCCTTAATTTTTGGTTCACTCCTTTTGAAATAGACTCTATCGTATTTACCGTTACCAATGAAAAATTAAAGGTTATTGATACCTTCTCGGTAAAAAGTCGTAAAGTAGGCATTGATTCTTTACTGCTCAATGCAAATCAAAGAGGTTCGCTTGATTTTAATGAGCCATTTCATATTTCTGCAAATACTCCTCTTATTGAAATAGATACTTCAAAAATTCAGATGATGAGTAAAGATTCAACCGCATTAAATTTTGCGGTTAGCATAGATAGTATTGA
>QILY01000124.1 GCA_003232155.1 Maribacter sp. | reverse complement strand
TAGTGTAGGTTTTCATAATGTAAGAATTTGGGTTCTACAATAATCAAACAGAAACAGGGTACATTTTTGTACGTTGTTCCTTAATAGTCTTGTCAGACATATATTCATCGAACGTTAAATAACGGTCAATATTGCCCTGAGGGGTCAATTCTATAATTCTATCAGCTACTGTTTGTGCAAATTCATGATCATGGGTCGTAAACATAACAGTTCCTTTGAAGTTTTTCAACGAATTATTGAAGGCTGTTATACTCTCTAGATCTAAGTGGTTTGTTGGTTCATCCAACATAACTACATTAGCTCTTAGCATCATCATTCTACTTAGCATACAACGCACTTTTTCGCCTCCTGATAATACCGTACATTTTTTCAAAGCTTCTTCTCCACTAAACAGCATTTTACCTAAAAAACCACGTATGTACACCTCTTCACGTTCTTCTTCAGTTTTTGCCCATTGTCGCAACCAATCGACCAAACTGATATTTTGGGTAAAAAAATCAGAATTATCGGCAGGAAGGTAAGATTGATTGGTAGTAATACCCCATTGGAATGAACCTTTTTCTGCTTTTTTATTATTGTTTATAATTTCATAAAATGCAGTTGTTGCTCTAGAATCTTTAGAGATTATAGCAACTTTATCTCCTTTTGCTAAATTGATATTCACATTTTTAAACAATAGATCGCCATCTTCAGAAACAGCCTGCAAACCATCAACATTTAATATTTGGTCACCTGCTTCACGTTCCCTATCAAAAATAATTGCTGGATATCTTCTGCTTGAAGGCTTAATATCCTCGATCTTCAATTTGGATAACATTTTCTTTCGAGAGGTAGCTTGCTTGCTTTTCGCAACATTGGCACTAAAACGCGCAATAAACTCTTGTAGCTCTTTTGCTTTTTCCTCAGATTTTTTATTCTGTTGTGCCCGTTGGCGCGCGGCCAATTGACTGCTCTCATACCAAAATGTATAATTACCGGAATAATGGTTCATTTTACCAAAATCAATATCTGAAATATGAGTACATACCGAATCTAAAAAGTGACGGTCATGCGATACAACTATTACCGTGTTTTCATAATGGGCCAAAAAGTTCTCTAACCAACCTATAGTCTCATAATCAAGGTCGTTGGTAGGCTCATCCATAATCAGTACATCAGGGTTTCCGAACAAAGCCTGAGCTAATAAAACCCTCACTTTCAGTTTAGAATCAAGCTCGGCCATTGCTGTAAAATGAAGCGCTTCAGAAATCCCCAAATTGGACAACATTGCTGCGGCGGCACTATCAGCGTTCCAACCGTTCATTTCTTCGAACTGTACTTGTAATTCACCAATTTTATTTGCATTTTCATCGTTATAATCAGCATACAAGGCATCGATTTCCGTCTTTAATGCGTATAGGGGTTTATTACCCATTACCACTGTCTCCAACACAGTAGATTCATCGTAGGCATTGTGGTTCTGTTCTAGAATGGACATTCGTTTGCCTGGCTCTAAATGAACATGGCCAGAGGTGGGATCTATCTGTCCAGAAAGTATTTTTAAAAAAGTTGATTTTCCCGCGCCGTTCGCGCCAATTACCCCGTAACAATTTCCTTGGGTAAAAGCAACATTTACTTCATCAAACAAAACTCTTTTACCAAATTGTACCGACAAATTTGAAACGGATAACATAGATTTCTTTTTAAATTTCGTGCAAAAATAGAGAATTTAAAGTAGGTAGACCAATAATCTTACAAACCAATAATCACTAACATTAACATCACGTTTTAATTTTTAACGCGCTATTAACAGCAAGGCATATATGGGTTTCATAGATTTGTATACTATAAATGGTAGCTATTCATATATGAATAAACATTTACTTTATCTTTATCTTTTTGTCTTTGCAGGTTGCACTACAGTAAAGAAAGAATCCCTCAACGTTTTTTTTGCAGGTGAGATTGTAAACCCTACTAGTAATTATGTTGTCCTCTTTAAAAACAATGTTGTTGTTGATTCTGCAAAGTTAGATGCAAAAAATCGATTTGCCTTTGAATTAAACTCAGTTTCTGAAGGCCTTCATCACTTTGACCACAGCCCTGAACTACAGTATATATTTTTAGAAAAAGGAGATAGTATAATGACCAGGCTAAATACTATGGACTTTGACGAATCTTTAGTTTTTTCAGGTATAGGTTCTGAAATCAATAATTTTCTGTTAGAGCTCTTTTTAGTTCAAGAAAAAGAGGAGGAACTAATGTATAAAGAGGTCTACAGGTTAGAACCTCAAGAATTTCATACTATAATTGATTCATTACGCTTACTAAGACTAGCTGAGTTAGATGTGTTGGATAAAGAAGAAATACTATCTGCCAACTCTAAAGAAATAGCTGAAGCCAGTATTAATTACACCTATTATAATTACAAAGAACTCTATCCTTTTGAACACGGAAAGCATGCCGGCGGGAAATCTATACACATTAACTTACCTTCTAATTTTTATAAATATAGACAAAACTTAAACTATAATAACAGCAACCTTAGTTATTTGAGGCCATACTATGATTTTATGAAATCGCACTTTAAAAACCTTTCATATAGGAGTTGCGTTCATAATTGTGGTGGAAAAGGAAATGCGGTTATGAACAAGCTACACTTTAATAGGCATAAATTACATTTGATCGATAGTCTGGTCAAAGAGTCAGAACTTAAAGACAACCTTTTTAGAAATGTTGCTATCGATTATTTATTAATGGCCTATGACACTGAATTGAACAATAGAAGTTTTATTGAAGATTTTCATGAACTTTCTCATAATAATAAGCATACTAAAGAGATTAATAACCTGTATGCGGGCATACAAAACTTACAGCCCAATAAAAAAATTCCGAATATAATAGTTTATGATGGTAATACTGATGAAATATCACTTCAAGAGATAGCTAAGGATAAAAAGACCGTATTCTATTTTTGGTCCGGAGTAAATAAAAGTCATTTCAGAAAAATTAATAAAAGGGCTAAATACCTTTCTTTAAAAAAACCAGAATATACTTTCATAGGCATCAATTTAGATACTGACGAAACTCTATGGAAAGAAATGGTTCAATCGGCAGGGTTAGATCAAGAAAAACAATACAAAGCAATTGATTCTGACAAATTAAGACAAGAACTGATTATAAATGCCCCAATTAAATGTATCATTGTCGAAGATGCTGTAATTGTCGATGCATTTTCTACTATGTACAATGCATCATTATAAAGAATTTATTATATCACTCCCACCCGAAAGTTTTTGAAAAAAAATAAAAACCATCTCAAATAGCACACTGATTAGTTATAAATTTTTTATAAGTATTTTCTTGTAAAATCTATCAGCAAATACTTGTTTATTAATATTTCAGGTTATTTTAATATATATGGTTTATACTATTTCTTTGGACAAAACCACGCATTAATGACCATACATGATAGAATTCATATTCTTCACAACAATTATTTTACCCTTCTCCAATTAGTTTTAATATTTGTATAATCAGGATTCTGAAGAAGCTTGATAATAAGCATCTACATTTAATTAATAGCTGATTATGAGAGAAATTGCCTTATTCTTGTCTCCAAACCACTATAAGGTTACTGTTCTTATACTCTGGCTCTTTTGTATGCTTGGGGTTTCTGCACAAACCACTTTTACCGAAAGTGCCAATACGTATAATTTAGATATAGGCGGCAATAAGGACGGTGGGCATGCATGGGCAGATTATGATCTTGATGGGGATTTTGACCTCATAATCAATACTGTTGGCCGGGGATATTTAATGAGGAACGATGGCGGAAGTTTTTCAGACCAAACAGCTACGTTGGCTCCGGATTTTTTTATTGGTACACTTGAACGTACAGCGCTTTTCGTAGATTTTAATAATGATGGATATCCTGATATCTTCAGAAATGACCACAATAATATCAAAATTTATCTTCAAGATCCTGCAACAAACAGATTTGGAAACGGTACAGGGGGAACTGTTCCAAATCAGCATATCACATCCCTAACAGACGGCATGAATACAGAAGGAGCTGGAGCTTTAGATTTTGATGGCGATGGCGATTTAGACCTCTATATTGACAATCATAATTTCGGAATAGATATTTTACTAAATGATGGTACGGGTAATTTTACACATGTAACTAGAGAAATTGATAGCCCTAACCCCCCATATAATGTAGCAGATCCAACTACCTGGCCTTTAGGTCTTGTACAAGATGCAATAGACGGTGATTATGGTTCGGCAACTGATTTTAATAATGATGGTTGGGTAGATATTGTAGTCCGAAAAAGGGACCAGGTTGACCTTTTTACAAATCTTGGAGGTACATTTCAAAATGGAGTAGATATAGATCAAGCTACAAATGCTAACAAAGGAGCCGTGGGGTTTTATGATTTTGATAATGATGGGGATTTTGATTTGTACTGGACAGAAAATGGAATCAACCAAATCCACCAGAATAATGGAGATGGAACCTGGACAGGCTTGGGAGCTGGCACTGGAATACCAATAAATTTTCCTGGAGAAATAGAGGGGCTGGCCTGTGGCGATGTTGATAATGATGGAGATATTGATATTTTTCTAACTGGTAATACTACGAGTAGATTGTACTTAAACCAGATCAACGATGGTGGAGGAGCTATGTCTTTTGTAGATTCAGGACTTATATTTAATAATAATAATGGTGAAGGATGTACTTTTATTGATATTGATAATGATGGCGATTTAGATTTATATACTAATAGAGCAGGTGCGAACAGGTTATATATAAATGATTTACCCGTTGCGGCAAGAGCCGATCATCTTTACATAAACATAATAGAAAATAGAGATGAATTTGGTTTAATAATTGCTGAACAACGTTTTGGTATAGGGGCAACAGTTACCATATTAGATTGTGCCGGTAATGTAATTTCAGGAATCAGAGAGGTTAACGGTGGTAGCGGTCATGGTACCCAGGAATCCGGAGTCATTCACTTTGGGCTTCCCAGTGGTCCAAATACACCTATTGTTTTAGAAATATCATATCCAAGAACAAGTTCTGGTAGAGTTGTAGTAAGAGGGGAATTAATTCCTTTTGACTTTAATGATGGGAGTATTAATATAATCACAGTACTACCTACCACAGGTAACCAAGCTCCAATTGCTAATGATGATATAATTTTTACGGATGAAAACAATTCAGTAACATTTGATCCATTGGTAAATAATGGAAATGGAGTTGACAATGATCCCGATGGAAATCCATTTGCCATAATATCAATTACCCAACCTGCCAATGGAACCGCAATTTTAAATGGAGATGGTACTATTACCTATACACCAGACCCTGGTTTTTTTGGAGATGATCCTTTCACTTACACTTTAGAAGATATGACCAGCTGTACCCAAGTTAACCAACAGGGAATAGGGAATGTTATAATGACCGTAAACAGAGATATTGATAATGATAATGATGGTATTGTAGACCTTGATGATTTAGATGATGATAATGATGGTATTCCAGACCTTATAGAGTCATGCGAATCTAATACCTTTTCAAATGGTAATGGAGGAGGAATACATCCATTTAATTATATGAATGCAATCGAAGCTGTAATAAATATTGATTTCGTTGACAATTCATTACAAGTTAATGTTGATGGTACAACAATACACGCTAATATTCTACAGTTAGAATCAACAAGTTTCAGTCCCGGGGATGTTCAGATGGTTTTTCTATCAGATGGAACACAAATTAGTAGTCCTGGGGCGGTAAATATTAATGGGCTTCCTAGAATTCAGGTTATTATTGACCTAACAGGTGCAGTAATCGTAAGAGGAACAAGAAGTACTGCATCCACATCCTTAGAAATTATGATTCCTGATGATGGTTCTTCGTTCGAAACGGTTAATTTTCCGGTAGGAGTTACAACGATTACGGTAACAAACCCAGATGATGACGGATCGGATGGAATTTCTGGAATAGTTAGTATTCAATGTGATACAGACGGTGATGGAATCATGAATAGTTTAGATTTAGATAGTGATAATGATGGTATCTATGATGTTGTGGAGGCGGGTCATGACCAACCACATACCAGTGGGGTAATAAATGGTATATATGGTGCCAATGGTTTGGGCAACGTGGTGGAAACGACACCTGAAAGTGGTATCATTAATTATATCATAATAGATTCCGATAGTACAAACCCTGCAGATTATTTGGATACGGATAGTGATGATGATGGGTGTAGTGATGCCAATGAAGCATATAACAATTCCGACGCAGACGGGGGCGACAACGAATATTTTGGTACAGGAAATCCACCGGCAACAGATGCCCAAGGTAGAGTAACAGCTGCTACCTATCCAGTTCCGGCAGATATGGATTCTAATAGTACCTATGATTATAGAGAAGCAGGTGTGGCTCCTTTGATAACCGTGCAACCGGTCGATACTACCGTTTGTCCTGGTTGCAATACCGCAATATCCGTAGTAGCCTCCAATGCAGATATGTATCAATGGCAGCTTTTCAACGGCACAATTTGGGTAGATATAACAGATTCGGGAATCCATAGTGGAACAACTACCAATATACTGTCTATTACCAACGCTTCAATATCGGATGATGGTAATCAATATAGGGTTATAATATCCCATTCCACATACGTCTGTATAGAAACGTCTAATGCCGTCACGTTGACAGTAAGGGTAAATACAGTGATTACCAATAGAAGAATTACGTACAGAGTAAACAAAAATTAAACTACTAACCTGAGTTCGATTAATAGTGATTTCTCAGAAGCCGTGTAAATAGTTAAGATTTGGTATTAATTCCCTTTTTGATAATCTGCTAAAAATTTAGCTAAGCCACTATCGGTCAATGGGTGTTTTAAAAGACCTTCAATTGATGATAAAGGGCCCGTCATTACATCAGCACCTAATTTAGCGCAATCAATAATATGCATGGTATGACGTACAGAAGCTGCCAATATTTGTGTTTCAAAAGCATAGTTATCATAAATGTGACGAATCTCCGCGATAAGGTTTAAACCATCAGTAGAAATATCATCAAGCCTACCAATAAAAGGAGAAACATAAGTTGCCCCTGCCTTTGCTGCCAATAATGCTTGGCCAGGAGAAAACACTAAAGTAACATTGGTACGAGTACCTTTATCACTAAAATATCTACAAGCCTTTACACCATCTTTAATCATCGGAAGTTTTACCACAATTTGCTCATGTAATTCCGCTAAGGCCTCCCCTTCTTTAATCATCCCCTCGTAATCTGTTGAAATAACTTCTGCAGAAACATCACCATCTACAATATTACAAATATCTACATAGTGTTTTAGTATATTATTTGTTCCGGTAATACCCTCTTTTGCCATTAAAGAAGGATTAGTAGTTACCCCATCAAGAACACCTAAGGCCTGAGCTTCTCGTATTTGATCTAAATTGGCCGTGTCTATAAAAAATTTCATCTGCGTTATATTTGTTAGTAAATAATGGGTTTTTTTATTGATTTCATAAAGAGTTAGAAATCTAAGATTGCAAAATTACAATTTATAATGGTTTAACAATAGTTTCTCGTATACTTTATCAGGTAGAATACTTTTTAAAACCAAAGAGAATCGTTGCATAAAAGTACCTACCTTATAGTGTACTTTTGGTTTTTTTATTCGTATGATTTTCAATACTGCTTCCGCAACTTGAATAGGGTTTTTGCCAGCATCTACATCATCATTAATTTGTTGTAGTATGTTACTATAATTGTCTTTATAGGGCGAACTATCTTCAACAGGGGCATGGTAACGGCCCGAGGCAATGTTAGTTGCAAAATCTCCAGGCGCTAAATTGGTGACATGAATGCCAAATTCTTTTACCTCCATCCGTAAAGCTTCGGTCAATAGGCTCAAAGCCCCTTTTGTAGCCGAGTAAATTCCTCTGTAGGGCAATCCCATATAACCTGCGATAGATGTGATATTGATAATGAGCCCATCTTTTTGCTTCCGCATTTGAGGTAATACGGCTTTGATAACATGTATAGGGCCATTAAAATTGGTGTCGAATGTATTTAATATTTCTTGTTGCGGAGTTTCTTCAATAGCTCCTGTTATTCCTATACCGGCATTGTTTATAACAACATCCAACCTACCTTCATTTGCAATTATTTTATCAATCGCATTTCGAATACTATCAGCATTGCGAACATCCATTTCTAAAAGCTCAAAAGTATCGAAGCTTGGGTGTTTATCTAGCTTACGGGTAGTACCATAAACCACATATTCATTTGCTTTTAAAAAAATTCCGATCGATTTTCCAATCCCAGATGAACCTCCGGTAATGAGAACTACTTTACGCTTCATAATAATTGCAAATTACAACTAAAAATAGGAGTCTCAGCTTTTTAAATATTGTAGCTTTATGGAGTGTAGGGCCTTGGCTATTGGGCACAAAAAAGGCAAGCTACCTACATCGCACCGCTACAACCATATACCCTTGCTGTGTTCCCACCCTGGGGGATTCTACAGGAGCTGGTCGTGTAGGACTTGCCAATTGCAAATATACAATCTTTTAAATCTCAAGCAATTGTTTTACATTCTTAATTTTATGAATTAACTTGGTCTTTTGTTTATCACATTTGTCTAAATATGCTATGTGACTTAGTATCAACGCATCTATCTAAAATTAAAATACTCCTATGCATACTATTCGTTTTTTCACAATAAGCACTTTTTTAATGCTATTTATGGCTTGTGGTGGTAATCAAAAAGCTTCTTCATTTTTTGATATTCAGTTGGAAGGGAATAAAAAGCAATTTCAACAAAATGAAACTATTGGTCTGAGCATCAATAATAAAAAGAATATAACCCTTGATAAAATCACGTATTCGATTGATGGTAAAGAGCTAAAAATTGTCAATAATAAAACAACGATAATTGTAGAAACTTTAGGTAACAAATTAATAAAAGCAACTCTGGATTATAATGGTACTTCTGTTGAAATATCAAAAAAAATAAAAGTGCTCGCCTCTAATGCTCCTGAAATATATACGTATAAGATTATTAACGAATATCCGCACAATACCAATGCCTATACACAAGGCTTAGAGTTTCACAATGATACGCTTTATGAAGGTACAGGAAAAAAAGGGCGTTCTTCATTACGTAAGGTTGATTTTAAAACAGGTGAAGTTTTACAACAAATAGCTTTGGACAATACTATTTTTGGGGAAGGTATCACTATAATGAACGGAAAAATATATCAGTTGAGTTGGCAAAGTAGAATTGGATTTATTTATGATCTGAAAGGCTTTAAAAAAATAGACAATTTTCAATACGGACAGAGCAAAGAAGGATGGGGCTTGGCCAATGACGGCCATAAAATATTTAAAAGTGATGGTACTGAAAAAATATGGTTCTTAAACCCTAATACTTTAGTAGAAGAAGGGTATATAGAAAGCGTTACCAATACATCAATCTTTAACCGCGCCAATGAACTTGAATATGTAGATGGTAAATTGTATGCCAATGTATATCGAAAACCCAGTGTAATGATCATTGATGCTACCAGTGGTGCAATTGAAGGAGTTATTAATTTTAGCGGATTGGTTAAAAAAATACGTAAAGATGAAAACTGGAATGACAATGAAAGTGTTTTAAACGGTATTGCATACCATCCAGAAAAAGGAACATTTTTTGTCACTGGAAAAAATTGGAACAAGCTTTTCGAAGTGAAAATCATGAAGAAGTAAATAACTTTATGCAACATTATGAAAAAATATTGACGGTATCAATTGATGATCTAGATGAATTAGCGCACGTAAATAATGTTCGCTATGTACAGTGGATTCAAGATATATCAAAGGAGCATTGGCAATCATATGCCACTAAAAAAATGCAGAATGACACAGTTTGGGTAGTTATGAACCATAATATAACCTACAAAAGCGCAGCCGTATTGAACGATATTATTAAAATACAAACACATATAGTCCAAAGTAAAGGAGCAACATCAATTCGTGCAGTTAAAATGTACAATGCTAAAACAAATCAGTTATTATTACGTTCAAAAACTGAATGGTGTTTATTAAATGCCAAAACTTTGAGACCAACGCGAATTTCTGATGAAATCAAAGCAGTGTTTTCATAAGAGATAAATTACAGTTCTAAGTCAAAAGATAGCTTACTTAGTATTTAAAATCAGTACCAAACATTTAAAACTTAAAATGCGCTACCTATATTTTATATCCATACTTTTTTTAGTGGTCATCTGGAGCTCGTGTAGAAAAGATTTTGACTATGCCCCAAGCTCAGGTAATTTAGAGTTTTCAAAAGACACTGTATTTTTAGACACTATTTTCACTAATATTGGCAGTAGTACACGTTCACTAATAGTACATAATAGAAATAGGGACCCTATTGAAATTTCATCGATCAGGTTAGGTAATGGTCAAAATAGCAGATACCGCTTAAATGTTGATGGCGAAGCTGGTAAGGAATTTCAAAATATACCGATACTAGCCCAGGACAGCATTTTTATTTTTATTGAAACTACTGTTCCTTCGTCTGCAATAAATGAATCTGAGTTTTTATATACCGATGCAATTCAGTTCGATTCTGGTGCTGACCAACAAGAGGTCCAATTGGTAACATTAGTAAAAGACGCCGTATTTTTATACCCGAATACCTTATCAAATGGCATTAAGGAATCTTTATTATTAGGATTAGATGATGAAGGCAACGAAATTCGTGTTGAAGGTTTTACGCTTGATGACAATCAATTGAATTTCACCGATCAAAAACCCTATGTTATATTTGGTTATGCAGCTGTAGCTAATGAAAAACAATTAGTAATAGATGCCGGTGCGCGAGTTCATTTTCATAAAGACTCGGGTATTTTGGTCCAAGAAGGGGGTTCGCTCCAAATAAATGGTAGTTTAAGTACTGATCAAGAAGTTCTTGAAAATGAAGTGATTTTTGAAGGTGACCGGCTTGAGCCTGAATTTTCAGAAATTCCTGGCCAATGGGGCACCGTATGGCTTTCTAAAGGAAGTGAAAATAATAGCCTTGACTATTTAACCATTAAAAATGCAACAGTAGGACTATTGGTCGAAGGTGACGGAATGTTGCAATCCCCTACCCTAGAACTGAAAAATACACAGATTTATAATAGTGCCAGTACAAACCTTTGGGCAAAAACGGCCTACATAAATGCAGAGAATATAATTTTAGGCGGAGCAGGCAATAATTCTTTACACATTAATTTAGGAGGTCGGTATTCCTTTATACATTCGACTATTGCAAATTATTGGGTCAATGGTTTTAGGACCGGTACTGCACTGCTGTTAGACAACTCTATAAATAATGAAATAATGAGCGGCCTTGTAAAGGCCGACTTCATAAACTGTATTATTGATGGCAACGATAACATAGAATTACGTTTAAGGGACAACGGTACTAATATTTTTAACTACTCATTCACTAACTGTATAATCAAGTTTGAAGATAACAGGGGCGATTTTGATGAAAACCCATTATACAATTTTGAAAACCTTGATTTGTTCGACCAAATACAATTGAACCAAGAAACCGATTTTAATAATGCCAATGCCAATGATTTTAGAATAGGAAACCTTTCAATTGCCAAAGACAACGCAAATTTAGATACTGCGGTATTAGTACCTATAGATATTTTAGGAGCTGACCGTACTATTTCACCAGCTATTGGAGCGTATCAAATGCAGCCAGAAGAAGAATAACCGTAAAATAAGACCCATACCTCCGTTTTTTCTTTCAATTTTTTCATTATAAAGACAAACCTCCGTTTTTATAAGGTTTTCCTATGTTTCATTTTCGAATACTATAATTATTTTGCATATAAACAATATAATACCATGGCATTTACTTATATAATTATAGATTCTGACATTACTTCAAACACAAAATTATACCATCATTTAGAAGAATATGAAGAATTTAAGTGTATTGCCCTTACTGAAAATAATATTGAAGGATTAAATACAATTCTAAAATATACGCCCAATATTGTTTTTATCAATTTAGATGACAATGCCGAATCACATTTTCAAATGACCTTTGAGCTTCATCAATATGGTGATTACATGCCTGCTTTTATTGGCTTATCAAAAAATAAGGACTTCACGTACCAAGCTATAAAAAATAATTTTTTTGATTACTGGTTATTACCCATAAATGAATTCGAAATACGGAAATCATTGTTACGGCTTAAAAAATTGAAGCCTGAAGAAATACGATCAGAAACCATTTGTTTAAAATCATACCGCGATTTTCAATATATAAATACACATGACATACTGTATTTAAGAGCCGATAATAATGCCACCGAATTTATTATGAAAGATGGCACTGTAATTAATGCATTCAAAACCTTGAAGACTTTTGTAGATCAACTGCCGAAAAATTTTGTTCGTATACACCAAAGCTACATTGTCAATATCAATTATATCTCAGGTATTAGCTACGGCAGATCTATTTGCTCTTTAAAACTTCGGAAATTACAATTGCCCTTCTCCAGATCATATAGAAGTGATATTGATGAATTGAAGAAAATACTTACTAAAAATGTAATCTTATCGCTAAATTAATGTAATCCTTTTAAATTACGGTCAAATACTATCAAAAACCCTCTAAAGACATCGTAAACTTAGGTAGCTTCCCCTTAACATAGCGATATCGAATACATTTACAATCAAATTAACAAACTAAATTAATCAAATTAACTTTTAAAAACCGAGAACATGAAAAAAGTAGCAAGTATTTTAGCAGTAGTAGTATTCACAGTAGGTCTTTTCGCAACACAATTGGCAGATAACAGTATTTCTTTGGCCGATTTTGAAAACGCCATAGCCTGCGGGGATTGTGATGATAAAAATGATGATAGAGGAGACGCATAATTTTCTTGTAAAATAATTTAGCCTTTGGTGTTCTTATCAAGGGCTTTTTTTTTATCTTGTAGGAAAAAATAGGTTGAATGCGCCAACACATTTTAGTTACAAGCTGTAAAGTGATTTTCATCGGATGCCTTGTATTCATAATTTTTTCATGCAGTAACACCAATCAAAATCTAATTGATCCTCTCTCAAATACGCAAACTGATAGTATTAGTATATGGATAGAGAAAGGTGGAACAAACCATATTTCAAAGAAAAAACGCTATTCACTTTTAGCAAAAGCATATCAAAATGCAAACGCTATTACAATAGATTCTCTAAAAATCAAGTACTTTTCTGAATTATCACTAGCCTATTATAGATTAAATGATTCTTTACTCTTTAGGAAAATTAATACCGAAACACTAAGGTTTGCTAGAAAAACTAAAGATTCTATACGTATAGCAGAAGCACATTGGGATGTTGCAAGTTTTTTAAGAAGGAACGGCGTTAAAGATAGTGCATACTACCACTTCAATAAAGCTCAAAAAATATATCAGTCATTAAATGATGATTACTCTTCTGCACGTATATTAACTAATATAGCTGGGGTACAAGCTAGTATTGGTGACTATACCGGCAGTGAAATAACTATTATAAAAGCTATAGAACTCTTTAAATCTTTGAATAAATATGATAAATTATATAAATGTTATAATCTATTAGGAATAGATGCCGGTTCTCTAAAGGAATATTCAAGAGCTTTAGAATATTACAATGAAGCCTTGTTTTATTTAAGAAAAAATGAACAGGGAAATAAACTATTGGAACAAAGTACCAATAACAATATAGCCGTGCTCTACCAAAGGCAGGGGCAGCATAAAAAAGCAATCCTATACTTATCTAAGGTTATAGCGTACGATAGTATTTATTATAAAGACACAAAGCTATATGCAAAAGCTTTGAATAATTTAGGATATAATAAATGTGTACTTAATGATACTCGTGAATTACCCGGTCTTTTTACAAAGGCCCTTTCTATATTTGATAGCATTGGTTATCTTGAAGGGCAATCTGGTGCCACCTATAATTTAGCAAAATACTATTTACAACAGGGCGACTCTACTACGGCCCTATATAACCTACAAAGGTCAAAAAGTTATGCAAAACAAAGTAGTGATAACAATCGCTGGTTAGATGTTTTACGAATACTACCCAAAGTATCACCAAAAAAAGCAGCACAGTACACTCAAGAATACGTAACGCTCAGTGATAGCCTGCACCAGCAAGAGCGTAAAATACGTGATAAATTTGCGCGTATTCGCTTTGAAACTGGTGAAGTGAATGCAGAAAATCAACTAATAAATGCTGAAAATGAACTTTTGGCAAAGCAAAAGCAATTATGGACCGGTGTTGCGGCCATCTTATTGATAATTGGAGCAGCAACCTTTATTATTATAAATCAGCGCACAAAGAATAGAATACTTAAATTTCGAGAAAAGCAACAAGCCAGCAACCAAGAAATATTTAATTTGTTAATGGCTCAAAATCAAAATATTGAAGAAGGCAAACAAATAGAGCAAAAACGAATTTCAGAAGAACTTCATGATGGTGTTTTAGGGAAAATGTTGGGAGCTCGTATGATGCTTATTGGTCTTAATAAAAAAGTAGACGAAGAAGCCATTGCAGAAAGGGCAAAAGCTATTTCGATCTTACAGGGCGTTGAAGGTGAAGTCCGTTCTATTTCGCATGAATTAAGTCATGCCGCTTATCAAAAAATCAATAACTTTGTCCTCTCGATCCAAGATTTACTTAAAACTATTCAAAGTTCTTCTAAAATTGAGATTAATTTTAAGTATGCCGAAACCTTGGATTGGGATGCATTAAGTGGAGACATAAAAATAAATTTGTACCGTATGGTACAAGAAATTCTCCAAAATTCTGTTAAACATTCAGAATGTACCGTTATTAATCTGGATTTTGTAGCTGATGTTGAATTTTTGAAAATAACCATTGCTGATAATGGCAAGGGATTTGTAATCAAAAAAGGACGAAAAGGTATTGGAATGCGAAACATAGCATCACGTATAAAAAAAGTGGATGGTACTTGGAGTATTGATAGTATTGGTAAAGGAACAACAGTTAAGCTTGTTATACCTTTGATTTTAAATAAAAATGACAACGAAAAGTCTTAGTGTAAGAAGATTTTTTGGAAAATTAAAATTATATGAGAGTGATTCGAATTTTAGCAATAGATGATCATGAAATGACCACTACAGGTTATAAATATATTTTAGAAGCTGAAGAATTTAATGATTTTGAAGTAAGGGTAGAAATTGCTACAAGTTATGAAATGGGAAAAGAGAAAATTGAATTTTCTGCTCGCTCATTAAATTATGATATCATTTTATTGGATATACAATTGTTCCCATCGCATTCCAAAGAAATCAGATCTGGTGAAGACCTTGGTATTTTGGCTAGGGAAATAGTACCTGAGTCTAAAGTGGTGTTCATGTCTTCTTTTAGTGACAATCTACGTATCAATAGCATCTTTAAATCGGTAGACCCTGATGGGTATATGGTAAAATCAGAAATTGATGAAAAATCATTACGCATTATGGTAGAAACGGTTGTTACCAAACCGCCATATTATACAGCAGGTGCATTTGCTGCCATTAGAAGAAGAATGACCAATGATGTTGTTTTAGATGAGCTGGACAAAAAAATACTATACTATATTTCAATTGGTACCAGAACTAAAGATATTGCGCCGTTAATCTCTTCAGCGACGACAACTGTAGAATCTAGAAAGCGTCAGTTAAAGGCTCTTTTTGGCATTGAAAATGGCAATGATATCAACTTAATTGAGGAAGCTAGAAAAAAAGGCTTCATATAACTACATTTTTTTAATTCTTTTTTATTTACAAATAACTCATTTACAGCTAGTTAAGTAATTTAAATATTACTACAAACGAAAACCTCCGTTTTTATATGGTTTTTGTATGGTCTGAAAAGAACGTTTAAAACTAAATTTGGTTTTAATAAGAACATTCTTTATACACATCATTATGTCACAAAACCAAAAAAAAATTGAAAAGAGCCCCCCCGTTGGTTTTAATAAAAATCCACAAATCAAGGGGCTTGAAACTTTTAAAAAAAATTTAGAAAAGCATTTTTTTTCAAAAGTAACCATACGTAATTCTTCGACCAATAATGCATCAGTTAAGTTGATCATTGGTCTAAACTGCAATTTTAGCATGGTTGAAACATTGTACCATTTCAATAAAGGAAATTGGGGTAATTTTGAGTGTGAAAACAATTCATTTGCAAATTCAATTAAGCTATTACAACAATGTAATACTATTCACATTGAAACTGAAGAACTATCATTTTTTTTTAAAGACACCTCAATAATCATCAATACTCTATACGACCAAAGTATTCCTGAGCAATTAGAAAATATTTTGAAACAAATAGGAAATCATTATGTATATTTCACTAATGGGTTAACTAAAATCCCCTATGAAATACATATTCCCGTATTTGAAGAAAATGTCATAGAGGACAATTCCTTGGTATTAACTGTAGACTCATCTACCCTCAATAAAAATGATTTTTTCTCTTTTTGGGGATTATATTTTTATTCTGAAGAAGATGCTGTAATATATGATCTAGAAACTTTAGAAGTAATATCAGGAAAACTTCAGATGCTAAATCGCGAATGATGGTTGTTTTTCTTTAGCAAAGTCAAGCATACATTCAACGATAGCCTGTATACCCAAGTGGACCACTCAGACTGTTCAAGGAAATTGTCTCTGCTTTTCCAAATTTGTAAACACACCTCCTAATAGTAATCTTCGAAATCCTCCTGTGTATTGGTATATGCTCTGCATATCTTGATGATAATTGCGGCATAAGGTAAAATTGATGAGGTATAAAAATCTTTGCTCAATGGTTCTTTCTTTTTCTTAGTTAGTGGCTGAAGTCAAAAATTGTTACACTCTAATTGACTATTTTTTTTAAAAACCACCAATACAATGGTATGAAAGAATTAGTTGTTTGTTATTTTGTAGGTCTTGGATTATTTGACTTTTGAATACTTTAATCTATCGTCAATGGCAACGGTTTTGTGTATGAGTAGTTGCGTGGTTAAGCACGTAATTTAGCAAGTACAAACCGAATAGAAAATCCGCGAGGATTTTCGTAAGTAGGTTAGAAGCAATTAATTATACACGGTGTTCTACGCAGTTTTACTTTCTATTTATTGTGACCCAAGTCTTATCAAATCCGATTGCAGTTAATATTTTTT
>QILY01000042.1 GCA_003232155.1 Maribacter sp. | reverse complement strand
ACTCCGGACCGGGTATCTAAAATGTTTGTAAAAGAGATTTTCAGCGGACTTCATCCTAAAAGAAAACCAAAATCCTCAACTTTTAAGAACAAGTACAAATACGGTGAAATGTTAGTCGAAAAGAACATTACGCTATACTCTACTTGTGAGCATCATTTATTACCTATTATTGGAAGGGCTCACATCGCTTATATTTCTAATGGTACCGTAGTGGGGCTTTCAAAAATGAATCGTATTGTAGATTATTATGCAAAAAGACCTCAAGTACAAGAGCGTCTGAACATTCAAGTGGTCAGAGAGTTACAAAAAGTATTGGGCACCGATGATGTGGCCTGTGTTATTGATGCCAAACATTTATGTGTCAATTCAAGAGGGATACGAGATATTGAAAGTAGTACCGTGACCGCTGAATATGGCGGTAAGTTCAAAGATGAAGCTGTGCGGCGGGAATTCTTAGACTACATCAACTTAGAAACCAACTTCTAATCATTTTAGCATACAATGCAATTGCAACAAAGCTTAAAAATATACAATTCCCTTTCTGGTAAAAAAGAAATTTTCAGACCTATAAATAAAGGCCATGTAGGCATGTACGTGTGTGGTCCTACAGTCTATAGCAATGTACATTTAGGCAATTGCCGAACTTTCATGTCTTTTGATATGATATTTCGATATTTAAAACATTTGGGCTATAAAGTAAGATATGTCCGAAATATTACAGATGCTGGCCATTTGGTAGATGATGCTGAAGACGGGGAGGACAAAATTGCTAAAAAAGCACGTTTAGAGCAGTTAGAACCTATGGAGGTTGTACAGCGGTACACTGTTGATTTTCATAACATTCTTCAACAGTTCAATTTTTTACCCCCGAGTATAGAACCTACGGCAACGGGCCATATTATAGAGCAGATAGAAACCATAAAGGATATTCTTCAAAAAGGATATGCTTATGAAGCCAATGGGTCAGTCTATTTTGATGTTGCCAAATTCAACGAAACTAATGAATATGGCAAGTTGAGCGGTCGTAAATTAGAAGACATGATTACTAATACACGCGAACTCACTGCCCAAGAGGAGAAAAAAAGTCCGCAAGATTTCGCCTTATGGAAAAAAGCGGAGCCCCAGCATATTATGCGCTGGCCTTCACCTTGGGGCGATGGTTTCCCCGGTTGGCATTTGGAATGTACCGCAATGAGCACCAAATATTTAGGTGAAACTTTTGATATTCATGGGGGTGGAATGGATTTGAAATTTCCGCACCACGAATGTGAAATAGCCCAATCAGAAGCCAGTACCGGCCAATCTCCCGTTAATTATTGGTTGCATGCCAATATGCTTACGATGAATGGCAAAAAAATGGCAAAATCAACGGGTAATAACATTCTGCCCGGTGAAATATTCACTGGTGATAATGAAATACTCAGCAAAGCGTTTTCACCATCAGTAGTTCGTTTTTTTATGATGCAAGCGCATTATACCAGCATTTTAGATTTAAGCAACGATGCTCTTTTGGCCTCGGAAAAAGGATTTAATAAATTGATGGATGCTGTTGAATCTATAAAGAACATTGAAACAGGAGGAAAATCAGATTTTGATGTAACGGGATGGAAACAGCAATGTTATGATGCCATGAACGATAATTTCAATACACCTATCCTAATTGCTAAATTGTTCGATGCCGTAAAACACATCAACCTTGTAAAAGAAGGCAAAGCAACGCTTACCCAAGAAGATAAAGAAGCCGTACAAGCTACTTTACATGCTTTTATATTTGATGTATTAGGATTAGAAAACAAGAACGATAGTACAGATGATTCTGATAAACTATCAGGTGTAGTAGAGCTTTTAATTGAACTACGTAAAGAAGCCCGTAACAATAAAGATTTTGCTACGTCGGATAAAATCAGAGATCAATTGACAGATATGGGCATTCAATTAAAAGATGGTAAAGAGGGTACTACTTTTAGCCTGTCTTAAAAAAATTTTGTCTTTCCATATTCAAGTTACTATGATGAAGTCCATAGCATATAAAGATTGCCACTGGAGTTTACTTTGAGCGAAGACGAAAGGTGGGAATGAAAAATAAATAGTAATCGCATGAAAAAAATACTGATAGCTTACGGTTCTATCAAGTTGCCATTTCTCCCTATACTCCAGCAACCTGTCGCTATTCTCCAACATGCTCTCAGTACACCTTAGAAGTTTTAAAGAAACACGGTATTTTTAAGGGAGGTTGGCTAGCCATTAAACGTATATTTAGCTGCAACCCATGGGGAGGCAAAGGGTATGACCCTGTGCCTTAAATTGAAATTTTCATTAAGAAAAATCCAAATTCCAAAGGTGTAAATACTTATCTTAGCCTATCAAAATAAATTTACATGCACTTTTTAGGAATTATCTGGAATCCGAACGAAACACTTTTCAGTCTAGGACCATTACAAATCAAATATTACAACTTACTTTGGATTACTGCTTTCGCCCTAGGATGGTACATAATGAAGCGCATCTTTACAAATGAAAAAAGAACTGTAGAGCAATTAGATTCTCTTTTCATTTATACCGTTTTAGCCACAATGTTGGGTGCTCGCTTAGGCCATGTATTTTTTTATGACTGGGCCTATTATCAGGATCATATATTAGAGATATTATTACCCATTAGAGAAAGAGCGAACAGCACTCTTTTAGGTTTTATTGAAGGATATGAATTTACTGGTTTTACAGGTTTAGCAAGCCATGGTGCTGCTATTGGAATAATTATAGGCATGTTCTTATACGTACGCAAATTCAAAGATTTTAAAGTACTTTGGATACTTGACAGAATAGTTATTCCAGTATCCATAGGTGCCTTCTGTGTAAGATTGGGGAATTTTTTCAATTCAGAAATTAACGGAAAACCTGTTGAAGAATCATTCATTTTCGCAACCAAATTTATACGCGATTCTGATGATTTGCACCCTTCAAAAGCATTAGGCGTTACCAAAGAAAAATCACTGAACGCTGCTTATGATGCCATTGAGACCAATCCTGAATTTTCGCAATATTTAGCCGATATACCCTATAGACACCCAGCACAACTTTATGAAGGTTTTTGCTATATTTTTGTGTTTGCAATTTTATACTACCTCTACTGGAAAACGGATAAGAAAAACAAAGCTGGTTATTTATTCGGTTTGTTTTTAGTACTCTTATGGACCGTTCGTTTCTTTGTAGAATATGTAAAGAAAAGCCAAGGTGGTTTTGAAGAATCGCTGGGCTTATTATCGACCGGGCAGTGGCTTAGCATTCCTTTTATTCTGGTTGGGCTGTACTTTATGTTCAGACCATCGATCAGTAAGTAGTAACAGTAAATAGTTTAATGCTATACCTCATAATGAAGTTTGTAAAATATATCATATACTTTTCTATAGGTTTTTTAACCTTACAGGCTTGTAAAGAAGAAGCTAAAAAAGCAATAAAAACTGAGCCTATTACCTTTAAAAAAGAGGGGGAGCTCACCATACACAAACAGAAAGTTGATACGATTATCACTACACTGAATATTGAAATAGCTGAATCTGAATATGAAACGCAAACGGGCTTGATGTACCGTAAAAGTATGCAAGATAACCAAGGCATGCTGTTCATTTTCAAAGACGAGCAAATGCATTCTTTCTATATGAAGAATACTGAATTTCCGTTAGATATTATCTACATCAAGTCAAATTTGACCATTGCCAGTTTTCAAGAAAATGCGGAACCTTATACTGAAGACGGACTGCCATCACAAGTCCCTATTCAATATGTTTTAGAAGTCAACGCCGGCCTGATCCAAAAATGGTCATTGGAAGTTGGCGATAAAGTAGTGTTCAAAAAATTATAATTCAGATGGATTTTCTTCTCGATGGAAAAGAAACAGAACGCCTTTTATTTCGAAAATTAAAAACCTATGATTTTGATGCCTGGTTGCCTTTTCATGAGAACAAAAGAACATCAGAGTTTTGGTCAGGATTGCCCCAAGAACCTAAAATAGCATGCCAATATGATTTTGACAGAACCTTCTATAGGTATGAAAATGCATTGGGCGGCAAACAAGTGTTGATATTAAAGAATACCAACGAACTTATAGGTCTTGCCGGGTTACTGGTGCAAGAAGTGGATGGTAAACAAGAACTGGAAATTGCATATTCATTGTTGCCTAAGTTCTGGGGTAATGGCTATGCTTCTGAGGCAGCACAAAAATGTAAAGTTCATGCTACTGAAAACAAGTTGGCACCTTCTTTAATTTCTATCATTCATATTGATAATATTCCTTCTCAAAAAGTGGCGATACAAAACGGTATGCAAATAGACACTATAACTACGTACAATAACAACCCGGTGTACATCTTTAGAATAGTACTATGAACCATAAACATTGGACTTAAAGCCTACGGAGGTTCAACCCGGATTATGCATTAGAAAATCTATTCCGGTCCTAATTAGCTTTAAATCAGTATTTTATGGACACGAATTTTCACTAATTCATAACTCTGAACTCATCACTTTTACACTTTTTCCTTGCCTGCTGTCCAATAAAAAACACAAAAAAAAGCCACACTATTCATTCAGTGCAGCTCTTCAATATAAAAGTTAAAACCTCTAGTTATACCCCATTTTAAAATTCATTTGGTATTATTCTTCAGAACCAGATTTAACGCTTTTCTTTAAGAAGTCGAACATTACTGGTGTTGCAATAAATAATGACGAATAGGTACCCACAATAACACCTATAATCATTGCAAACATAAATCCTCGTAGTGATTCTCCACCAAAAATGAATATTGTCAATAATACTACTAAAGTAGTTAACGACGTATTTAAGGTTCTGCTCAATGTACTGTTCAAGGCCAAATCTACATTTTCGCCTGAACGCCATCCTTTTTCACCAATAATTTCACGAATACGGTCAAATACAACCACGGTATCATTCAGTGAATATCCAATTACGGTAAGAATAGCTGCTATGAAAGCTTGGTCAATTTCCATATTAAAAGGCATTATAGTGCCGCATATAGAAAAGATACCCAATACTATCATTACATCATGGAATACCGCAACAACCGCCCCCAAAGAGAACTGCCACTTACGGAAACGCAATAAGATATACAAGAATACAACTGCAAGTGAACCTAAAATAGCTAAAAATGCGTTGTTTTTAATATCATCGGCAATCGTTGGTCCAACTTTGTCAGATTGCATAATACCAATAGTCTTACCCTTACTACCTATTATAAAATCTTTTTCACTTGTACCATCTGGCAAATACTTTAGCAAAGCCATGTACAATTTTTCTTGAATTTCATTGTCCACTTCAACACCTTCAACATCTACTTTATAAGGTGTGGTTATTTTAATCTGATTAGATTCACCAAATGTTTTCACATTGGTACCACTACCAAACACCGTGTTTAGTTCAGAGGCAATTTCAGAAGAATTAACAGATTGTTCAAAACGTACTTGGTACGACCGACCGCCAATGAAATCGACCCCTTGCTGTAAACCTTGGGTAACTAATGAAAATACACCAACACCTACTAAAACAGCAGATATTACATAAGCTATATTGCGTTTGGCTAAGAACTTAATATTAATATTCTGGAACAAACCTTTGGTCAATGCCGTAGAGAAACCCAATGTTCTTCCTTTTCCACTGATATACCAATCAACCAATAATCTTGTAATAAAAATAGCGGTGAACAAAGAAGTAAGAATACCTATTAATAGGGTAGTGGCAAAACCTTTGATAGGACCCGAACCAAATACAAATAAGATAATCGCCGTAAGGCCTGTAGTTATATTTGCATCTAAAATAGATGATAGTGCATTGCTAAAACCATCGGCAACCGCTTGGCTTTTACCTTTACCTTTGGCCAATTCTTCTTTGATACGCTCAAAGATAAGTACGTTAGCATCTACTGAAATACCTATGGTCAATACGATACCTGCAATACCGGGCAAAGTAAGTACGGCACTTAAACTGGTAAGAACTCCGAATATCAACAAGATGTTCAATAACAAAGCGATATCTGCAGCGATACCTGCTTTACCGTAATAGAAAACCATCCATACCAAAACAATGGCCATAGCTATTAAAAAGGACATAAAACCACTATCGACAGCTTCTTGCCCCAATGAAGGGCCAACTACTGTAGATTGAATAATGTCCGCTGTTGCGGGTAATTTACCTGCGCGCAAAACATTAGCAATATCTTTGGTCTCCGCTACAGAAAATGTACCTGTAATTTCAGTACTTCCGCCAGATATACCACCAACAACCGAACAACCTGGTGCTGTATATACCTTATTATCCAACACAACCGCAATACCGGTAGCGTTCAAATTCGCATCGCTCGTCAACTTTTGCCATTCTTTAGAACCTTTTGAGTTCATGGTCATACTAATAGCTGGCTTACCAAACTGGTCAAAAGTGTCTCTAGCATCACTTACTACATCACCACTGATTCTTGGTGTACCATCACGATTTGATTTTAAAGCATATAAATCTAACAGTTCAACATCATTGGTAGCAGGGCGCTCCCAAACAAATTTTGTAAATTGAATATCATTCGGCAACAAACGACGAATCTCTGGCATTTTTAAATAGCTGTTTATAGTAGCAGTATCTTTCACAGCAGCTCTAAACATAGCATATGTGCCAGGATCTGGTTGAGTCAATAATTCAAATAATGGATTGACTTGATTTGCAATTTCTAACGAATCAGAGCTCACATCAGAAAGTAAAGAATCTAACTCACTTTTTGGCTTTACTTCTTCTTTAGGCTTCGTATCTACGATATTTTTTAACTTTTCATTCGCTTGAATAATAAAAGTACTAAAACTGGGGTTGCTTGGTTTATACGTTTCCCAGAACTCTAATTGAGCAGTACTTGAAAGTAGTTCTTGCGCTCTTTCAATATCTCTTGCCCCTGGCAATTCGACCAAAATACGGCCTGAGTTACCTATACGTTGAATATTAGGCTGTGTAACCCCAAAACCATCAATACGTTCACGCAATACTTCAAATGCAGAAACGATCGCTTCGTCAATTTTTGTTCTGATAATAGGTTTTACTTCATTATCACTCATTTGAAAATTAACTACATCACTCAAACCTTTATTGGCGAAAATATCTGGTGACGCTAGTTTAGCATCGCCTTTAATTCTGTCAAAAGCTTCAAAAAACAAATCTACATAGGTATCAGAGCTACTTTTCGATGCCACATCAGCATCAGCCAAAGCTTTATTGAAAACTGGGCTTTTAGTAGTATTGGCCAATCCTTTTAAAATATCTTTAATTGATATTTGAAGGGTAACATTAATACCACCTTTAAGATCCAATCCTTTATTAAGTTCTTTCTTTTTAGCTTCATCATAATTTGTGAAACCTAATATGGGGTTCGACCCTATAGAATCTAAATAACTTGCTGTTAAGGCTTCTCGTTCTTCGATCGTTTCTCCTTGAGCCGCATAAGCTTCAGCTTTCTCCTCTACATTACTGGTAATAAAAGTATAGGATAGCTGGTAAATACTCACTAGCCCAAATAAGAAAGCGAAAAGCTTTATAAGTCCTTTATTTTGCATTGATTATGTAATTTATTTATGGTTTTTGTAACAGCCTGCAAATATATGATTTTCCTATACGATTTGACAATATATTTAGTGTATTTCCAAAACAAAAGAGCATCTATAGTATACTACAGATGCTCTTAACATATTTTCTATGGATGTTTTTTACAATTCTAAAAGGCTATTGGTTTTGGTAACGCCTTCAGCACTTTCTTGCATTTTAGCCTTTTCAGCATCGCTCAAAGGAATATCTACAATACGCTCTATACCGTTCTTGCCTAAAATAACAGGCACGCCAATACATATATCATTTAAACCATATTCACCTTCTAAATATATAGAACATGTAAACATTTTCTTTTGGTCGCAAGCAATGGCCTGTACCAAACCAGAAACTGCAGCTCCAGGTGCATACCATGCACTTGTACCCAATAACTTAGTTAAGGTGGCCCCACCAACTTTGGTGTCTTCAGCAACTTGGTTCAATCTATCTTCAGATAAAAATTCAGAAACACGAATACTATTTCTTGTGGCATGGGAAATTAAAGGCACCATACCTTTATCACTATGACCCCCAATTACCATACCGTCAATATCTGAAATAGGAGCTTCCATCGCCTCGGCCAGACGATATTTAAAGCGCGCACTATCTAAAGCACCGCCCATACCTATAATCTTATGCTTTGGTAAATTTGTTGTTTTATGTACCAAATAGGTCATAGCATCCATTGGGTTACTTACTACTATTAATATTACATTTGGCGAATGCTCTATTAAATTAGAAGATACCGTTTTAACTATACCTGCATTGATACCTATTAATTCTTCTCTGGTCATACCCGGTTTTCTTGGTATACCTGATGTAATTACTGCAATATCACTACCAGCAGTTTTTGAGTAGTCACTTGTACTACCGGTTATTTTGGTATCAAAACCGTTCAATGAGGCTGTTTGCATTAAATCCATGGCCTTACCTTCGGCGTACCCTTCTTTAATATCCAACAAAACCACTTCTGATGCAAAATTCTTAATGGCAATATACTCTGCACAACTAGCGCCAACAGCTCCTGCCCCTACTACGGTAACCTTCATAAATATATGTTTTTTATAATTTGATTTCTAAAGAGTCCAAAAATACAAATTTAGAAAAGAAAAATATGGGTCAGATATACTTATTAATAGTTTGGTCAATTAGAATGAAAAGTGGAAAGTGGAAAGTGGAAAGTGAAAAGTGGAAAGTGAAAAGTGGAAAGTGGAAAATGAAGAGTGAAAAGCTAAAACTTAAGATCTAGTTCCTACTTTGTAATGTTACCAACAATTGATTTTTAGGGCTTTATATTTTTAAAAACAGACTTAGAAGCTGTTTTGAAATATCTCGGTTATTTTCTTATTACCTCTTTTTGCGCATAACCTGCCTGCCGCCACAGGCTTCGTTGAAATTTTAAACCGTAGGCCCTGCTATGCTTACGCCACCACTCTAGCTCGCCCATAGCTTTCTCTATGTCTTACCTTGTTCTGCATCAAAAATAGCCTATAAAAATTCAATCATGAATTCTTAAAAAAACTCTAAATATCTCTAAAAAAGCACTTTACACCCATCGACGAAATACATTCTTTCTTAAAAAAAACAGTAGTTCAACGAAGAAAACGAAATTTAAGAACCATACATCGAATTTTAGCAATACCAAATAAGAATGCACCGTTCTCTTATTTAGTAAACCCCCGAATCAGAAAAAACCTACAAAATGAAAAAGTTATTTTCATTCTTGGCCATCATCGGAATAATTTTGGTCAGTAACTGCTCTAAAATACCTGAGAACAACGACCCCGTTATTGGTATATGGTCTGATCTTCAATTAAATGCCAGCAGCGAGACCAATAAACAAACTACTAAAAAAGAATGGATCTTCAATGACGTTTATTTAGGAAGACACCATAGCTATAATAATGGAGCTATAGATGTTTTAACCGATTTTAAATGGAGCGAAGAAGATGGTCTATACACTATATCATATCCTGGTTTGGAAAACAAAACGGATGATATTGTCTCAATGAAAAAATTAGATACAGGAACTGTTCTGCAAGATGCCAATGGTAATATCTTAGCGGTTCGAGAATAATACTATAATTACGTAAACTCAATAAAAAAACCTGTTCAGAATATTCTGAACAGGTTTTTTACTTTATCCCGGATTTATGGATTAGAAAATCTATTCCGACCTTAGAACTTCATAACGAAGTTCTAAGGCATATCCAGGTTTAAATCTTCTTGTGCAAACAAACTAGCGTGGACACAAACATCAACAGAAATACTTTTACTTTCATTTTTAAAATTTAGGGTTAATAATAGCCTAAAAATAAGACGTCCGCCTATAGTGGCGGACGAATTCTTGTTGTGAAAGTGTTATATTTTATACATCAATGTTCGCATAAACAGCATTCTTTTCAATGAACTCTCTACGAGGTGGTACTTCATCACCCATAAGCATAGAAAAAGTACGATCAGTTTCCGTTGCATTTTCAATGGTGATTTGTCTCAGCGTTCTAAAATCAGGATTCATAGTTGTATCCCATAATTGTTCAGCATTCATCTCTCCTAGACCTTTGTAACGTTGAATACTTACCCCACCATTAAAGCTATCTGCAATTTCGTCACGTTCTTGGTCATTCCATGCATAACGCTTTTTTTGACCTTTTTTAACAAGATACAAAGGAGGCGTAGCAATATATACATGACCACCCTCGATTAACTCTCGCATATAACGGAAGAAAAAGGTTAAAATCAAGGTTTCAATATGACTACCATCAACATCGGCATCACACATAATAACTACTTTATGATAGCGTAGTTTTTCAAGGTTCAAAGCTTTACTATCTTCTTCAGTACCAATAGTTACTCCTAAAGCTGTATAAATATTCTTTATTTCCTCATTTTCAAAAACCCGATGCGGCATTGCTTTTTCAACATTCAGAATCTTACCTCTTAATGGTAGAATAGCTTGAAAATTTCTATCTCTTCCTTGTTTAGCTGTTCCGCCTGCCGAATCTCCCTCAACAAGAAATACTTCACAATTAACAGGGTCTTGATCTGAACAATCAGATAATTTACCAGGCAAGCCACCTATGCTCATTACCGTTTTACGCTGCACCATTTCACGAGCCTTAGTGGCTGCGTGCCTTGCCGTAGCTGCCAACACTACCTTTTGAATAATGATTTTCGCATCATCGGGATGTTCTTCTAGATAATTAGTCAGCATTTCAGAAACTGCTTGGCTTACCGCTGAAGAAACCTCGCGGTTACCTAGTTTAGTTTTTGTCTGACCTTCAAATTGAGGTTCAGCTACTTTTACAGAAATAATTGCTGTTAATCCTTCTCTGAAATCATCTCCTTGTATCTCAAACTTCAATTTATCTAACATTCCTGATGCATCGGCATACTTTTTAAGCGTGCTGGTCAATCCTCTTCTGAATCCAGATAAATGGGTACCTCCTTCATGTGTGTTGATATTATTCACATAAGAGTGTAAATTCTCGGTATACGATGTATTATATATCATCGCAACCTCAACAGGAATGCCATTTTTCTCCCTTTCCATCGAAATGACATTCGGGATAAGCGACTCACGACTTCCGTCTAAAAAGTTAACAAATTCTTTTAAACCTTCAGTAGAATGAAATACTTCAGAGACAAGCTCTCCTTTTTCATCTTTCTGTCGTTTATCAGTTATTGTAATGGTAACTCCTTTATTTAAAAAGGAAAGCTCACGCATTCTACTTGAAAGCGTTTCATAACTATATTCAATAGTTTGCGTGAAAATTACAGTATCAGGCATGAAGGTAACCTCAGTACCTCTATCATCCTCAGTACAATCGCCAATAGTTTTTACTGGATATAGACTTTTACCACGCTCATATTCTTGTTCCCATATTTTACCGTCTTTATAAACAGTAGCTCTTAAATGACTAGATAAAGCATTCACACAAGAAACCCCAACACCGTGCAATCCACCAGAAACTTTATATGAATCTTTATCGAATTTACCTCCGGCACCAATTTTGGTCATTACGACCTCTAGTGCAGAAACGCCTTCTTTTTTATGCATTCCTACAGGAATACCTCTACCATTATCTCTAGTAGTAATAGAATTGTCTTCATTTATGGTTACAGTGATTCTATCACAATATCCACCCATGGCTTCATCTATAGAATTATCTACAACTTCATAGACTAAGTGGTGTAAACCTCGCAGACCTATATCACCAATATACATTGATGGACGCATGCGCACATGTTCCATTCCTTCAAGTGCCTGAATACTATCTGCCGAATAGTCTTTACCTGTAATCTTAGGTGCTTTATTTACAGCATTATTTTTCTTAGATCCGTCTTCGTTTTTTGCTTCTTCGCCCATATAAATAAATGTTGTTTTTACTTTAAATTTTGCAATCTCACAAAGATACGCAATACCCTATGAAATATAATGTTTTAAGACTTTTGAGGCGCTTAAGTTATTAACAATAATTGTAGAAAATCCATCAACTAAAAACAGCGCTATGGAATTCGCCAGTTCTAGTTCATAACATACAAAAAAGAGACATCCGTATCGGATGTCTCTTATCGACAAATTGACATAAAAACTGAACTTGCCCAAGAGGGCAAATGAGACAGAATCTATTCTTCTTCATAAGACTGAATTATATTTCTCAAAACTGAGACTTTACAGTTCTACGGTGTTTATATTTTAAACTTTATTCGATGTATTATACCAATATGACTATAAAATGACTCATTCAAACTCGTTCAGACTCGTTCATTTTTCGTTCTACTTTCTTGTTCATGGTTTCCGTAGCTTAGTCTATGCGAATCAATCATAGCAGCATAGAACAAAAAAGCAACTTCGTTTTCTGTTACTCATTTTATAGTCAAATTGGTATTAATATGCATCATCATGAACATTAGCTACTGCCCTACCAGAAGGGTCATTCATGTTTTTAAAGGCCGCGTCCCACTCTAATGCTATTTTAGTACTACAAGCTACCGAAGGCTCTTGCGGCACACATAACGCAGCAGCATCAGATGGAAAATGTTGTTCGAAAATTGAACGGTAATAGAACTCTTCTTTTGAGGTAGGTGTTTGCAATGGAAAACGAAATTTTGCATTCTTCAATTGCTCATCAGATACTTCAGTATCAACAACTTCTTTTAAAGTATCGATCCAGTTATAACCTACGCCATCAGAAAATTGTTCTTTTTGTCGCCATGCCACACTTTCTGGCAACATATCTTCAAAAACTTTTCGCACTACCCATTTCTCCATATGCTCACCATTAATCATTTTATCTTGCGGATTGATTCGCATGGCTACATCTATAAATTCTTTATCCAAGAAGGGAACGCGACCTTCAATACCCCATGCTGCCAATGACTTATTAGCACGAAGGCAATCATACATATGCAGTTTACTCAGTTTACGAACGGTTTCTTCATGAAATTCTTTTGCATTGGGGGCTTTATGAAAATATAAGTACCCGCCAAACAACTCATCAGCACCTTCGCCTGACAATACCATTTTTATACCCATAGATTTAATTACCCGTGCCATTAAATACATAGGTGTTGATGCCCGTATTGTGGTAATATCATAGGTTTCTAAATTATAGACGACATCTTTAATGGCATCTAAACCTTCTTGAACAGTAAATTTTATCTCGTGGTGTACCGTACCAATATGATCCGCTACCACCTGCGCGGCAGCCAGATCGGGAGAACCATCTAAACCAACTGAAAAAGAATGTAACTGTGGCCACCAAGCATCGTCAGTATCGCCAGATTCAACTCTCTTTTGCGCATATTTTTTAGCAATTGCCGATATAACCGAGGAATCCAATCCGCCAGAGAGCAGCACACCATATGGTACATCACACATTAACTGTCTGTGCACGGCAGCTTCTAAAGCCTCTTTAATTTCTTGAATACTGGTTTCATTCTCTTTTACAGCATCATACTCCATCCAATCTCTTGAATACCATTTTTTGAGTTCACCATCTTTACTATGCAGATAATGACCTGGAGGAAAAAGCTCTATTTTAGTACAAGTCCCTTCTAATGCTTTTAACTCTGATGCCACATAAAAAGTACCGTTTTGATCCCATCCCATATACAACGGAACAATACCCATATGATCACGAGCAACAAAATATTCATCTTTTTCGCTATCGTAAATGGCAAAACCAAAGATGCCGTTCATTTCATCTAAAAAATCAGTTCCTTTTGCTTTATACAAAGCCAAAATAACTTCGCAATCTGATTCCGTTTGAAAATCATAAACACCTTCAAACTGATTTCTTAATTCTCTATGATTATATATTTCACCATTGGCAGCCAAAATCAATTTGCCATCAGGGCTCAGTAGGGGTTGTTTACCTGAAGCTGGATCAACAATAGCTAATCTTTCATGGGTCAAAATAGCCTTGTCGTCAGCGAATATACCGCTCCAATCTGGGCCTCTATGTCTAACTTTTTTAGACATTTCCAATAGTTGAGGCCGCAATACTTCTGTACTTTCTTTCATATCAAATACGCATACTATTCCACACATACTATTTCAATTTATATCAATTTTGATACAAATATCTATTTATTGTTTAAATAATAAAACATAATTTCAATTAATGGTTACATATCATAACAAAAAAATAAATTTATACACTATAAAGCAATCAATTGATTCATTTTATACATCAAAAAAAGTATTTTGTAAGAAGGCGAAAATTTAACGACTTTTTAAGAAAGAATATTTTGAATACTAACTAGTTTTGAACACACAAAAAACAAACACTATTATGAAAAAAGTACTTACTATCGCCTTTATGGCAATCGCACTGGTTTTTTCGACCGAAGCCACTGCACAAGATTTTAGCGGATTAGACAAAAGCCCTTTAGACAATGCTGCTTTTCCTTCAGATTATAAAATATCTGAAAAAGCCGTTCGTATTACATACGGTCGCCCACAATTGAAAGGACGTTCTTTATCTGAACTTGCCCCTGCTGGAAAAGTTTGGAGAACTGGAGCCAATGAAGCTCCTGAGATTACATTCTACAGCGACGTTGATTTTGGTGGAAAAGAGATTAAAGCAGGTACATACGCTTTACTTAGCATACCTGGAGAAAAGGAATGGACAGTCATTTTACATAGCAATTTGAACCAATGGGGTGCTTATTTTTACAAAGAAGGATCTGACGTTGCACGTGTAAGTGCTGGTGTTAGTATGGGTGACAAATCATTAGAGGAATTCTCTATCGCTTTTAAAGAAGTTGATGGTAGTGTTCATATGGTAATGGGATGGGACAAAACAAGAGTTGCTGTACCTATTACAATGAAAAAAATGATGAAAGGGTAATATTATTTGCAACAGTATACTATAAAAAACCGAAGCTATAATAGCTTCGGTTTTTTTGTACAATCAAATTAACTAAACTACATTATATTCTTTTCATTTTTTTTAAACTTGAATAATACCAAATAAACCTTAAAATGCCGCATATATTTTGTTTCTTTTTTGCCTCATCTAGGCAAAAAACAATTCAAATTAGTTATATGCCATTTTAAAATTCATTTGGTATAAGTCGCCCATCAAGAAGTATGGCTATAGCGTTTATTCTGCTGAAATGGTTTTAGCCCCCATAACATTGAAGACCCCTTGAGAAGACGTACTAGTGCCCGTAAATTTGCTTCTTTTCATCATCAAAGCTACTACTACTTTTTCACCTTCCACATCAACAGAAAAATTTAGTTTACTCCCTTTAGCAACCACACTTTCACCCATAAAAATACTGCCACCCATTTGCAATTGTACTTTGTAGGCCCCATTTTGATTTACAATCAACATAAAACCCTTTTCAAAACCTTCAGGCGCACCTTCTACTATGTATTCCCATCCGCCTGCAAACTTATCGCCAATGGTATAAACAACAACACATTCTCCATTCCCAACAGTATTATTGGCCTGTAACGGCGAACTGATAAAAAATGTAAATAGTGCCAATACTCCGAATATACTTTTTATTGATTTTTTCATTATATCTACTTTTAATGGGTTATGCTTGAATTTATGTAAATGTAAAAAATATTTGTTTGGTCTATATTCAATATGGTTACTTGAAAAGATAAACCATATACTATGCCAAACTATTACTTTTTAGAACGGTGGTGCTTCTTTTCTTTTATCTTAACGTAAATAAGTTTCTTACGCCCCTTTGAATCTTCACGGCGTTCTACCTCTACTGAACTGATTGAACTAATAAGTGGTGTCAATTTCTGAAAACCATAGTTTCTAGAATCAAAATTAGGTTGTTTCTTTTGCAACAAACTTCCCACATCACCCAAAAAGGCCCAACCATCATCGTCTGCAACATCATCAATGGTCGCAGCGATAAACCGAATGTCTTTTGCCGTTATTTTGTCGATAGTGCTTTTATTTTCTGAATCACCATTAGTTTCATCGGTATTATCAGGACTATCTTGTGATTGGTTTTTTAAAATTTCAATATAAATAAATTTGTCGCAGGCCACTATAAAAGGGTTTGGTGTCTTCTTTTCGCCAATACCATAAACCTGCATACCAGCTTCACGAAGACGTGTTGCCAAGCGGGTGAAATCACTATCACTACTTACCAAACAAAACCCATTTACTTTACCGGAATACAGAACATCCATAGCATCAATGATCATAGCAGAATCGGTTGCATTTTTTCCTTGCGTATAGCCATATTGCTGTATGGGAGTAATGGCATTTTCAAGTAGTACATTTTTCCATTTCCCTAAACGTGGGTTGGTCCAATCGCCATAAATGCGTTTGATGGTAGGATTGCCATATTTAGCAATTTCTTCCATCATTTCCTTTACGTAGGCGGAGGGAATGTTATCACCGTCGATTAATACTGCTAGGTTTAACTCCATATTTTTAATGGTTTGTATTTGATTTACTGCAAGTTACGAGGTTTTTTGAGGAATGGTAACCCTATAGCACAAAAAAGGCCCGTCATTTCTGACGAGCCCATGTCTTAAAAAATTGTAGCGTATATATTAAATTACTTTAACGTTTACTGCGTTTAATCCTTTATTACCTTCCTGTAGATCAAATTCAACTTCATCGCCTTCACGAATTTCGTCTACTAATCCAGATACGTGTACAAAATGATCTTTGTCAACGCCTTCTTCAGTGATAAAACCAAAACCTTTAGTGTCATTGAAGAATTTTACTGTTCCTTTACTCATTACTTGAAAATTTAAATTAATTATACAATAATAGAGACAAAGATAGTGCCAAAATGTTCATTAGGAGCATAAATACCAATTAATATGCCATAATATTAAAAGAAAGAGTCGTTTATGACTTAGTAACCACAAACTCGACACGTCTATTTTCTTGCCGTCCTTTTTTAGTATCATTAGAGGATACAGGAGTTCTGCCGCCATAACCTTGCCATGAAATACGACTTTTATGAAGCCCCAATTCCAAAAGGTAATCAGCTACTACTTTTGCCCTTTTTTGGGAAAGGTTTTGATTGTAAGCATTACTGCCTAAAGCATCAGTATGACCATTAATAGCTATTTTGAGTGACATATTCGAATTGAGATAGCTATACATACGTCGCATTTCTTTTTTTGCAGGTTCGAGCAATTGAAATTTATTGAATTCAAATAATACTTTTTTAAAAAGATAGGTTTTATCAAGTTCAAAATTTGCTGTTGGTTTTTTATAATCTCCGTTTATGCTTGAAACATTTAAGGTGTCAACCGTTTGCACAAGAACCATATCAATATAGTAGTAGGCTCCCTTACCTAAGCGCTTTTTAGTTTTGAACAATCGGGTACGGGTATTTTTCTTGAAATTACCTATAGTCATATATTTTTCTATACCCTTAGCTTCAAAAACGGTGTTCACCAAAATCCAATCTTGAGTATCTGAATAGAAATTGGTATATCCTATTTCCATATAGTTGTAATTGTTTCCTTTTTGCTGATAACGCAACTTTTTTGAAAGTACTTTTTTGGTTTCTATCTCCATTTTATCTTTTGAAAACAAGACCCCAAATTCTTTAACGGCGACATTAGAAAGTTCTGCCAAGCTTACATAAAATGAAACCTGATATTTTTTTCCCTTCATTAAGGTCTCAGATAATTCGGTTTGTAAATACTCGCGATAATCTTCAGGAGCATACAAATACATGCCTGCGTAACCTACACCAAAATCTGCGGGCTGTTTCCCCTTAAAATTTTCAGGAGTACCCATAGCAGTACTACAGCCATTGAAATAATCAGTTGAGCCATGAGTAGGTATAGACCAATCAGTTACATCTGCATTAAAATTACCTAAATATTTAGGGCAATTCCCAAAGGATTCAAAACTAGGGTTCTTAATTAAATTTTGGGACAAAACAGGAACAACGCAGAGTATGCACCAAAGCAATACAATATGTTTTACAGAGAGGCCATAGACCATTTTAGATGATTTAACAGTCTCTAAAATAAGCAATTAAATGCTATCGAAGTATTTGCAGGTGTATTGCTTCGATTAAAAGCACGGTTTTTTAGATGTAATGAAAGACTTAATTATCATCATCTTCAAATATACTTGAAGCATAATATTCACGTCTCTTTTTAGAAACTACAAATTCAACTCTTCTATTTAGTTCACGACCTTTTTCAGTAATGCCCTTTGACAAAGGGCTTGAATCTCCGTAGCCCTTCCAAGCAATTCTTCTGGGCGATAATCCATTATCCACTAAAAATAGACTTACAACTTTAGCCCTTCTTTTTGATAAGAATAAATTATGTGCTTTTGACCCCATAGTATCGGTATGGCCATAAATAGAAATATTGAAAGAAGGATTATTCTTTAAATACACCGCCAAATATTCCAATTGTTTTCTACCTTCTTTTTTAATAGAATACCCATCTGTATCAAACATCAAATTTTCAAGAACATAAGTCTCATCTAATGTAAATGATTGGGTTTCTCCTTTCAAAGAAACCATATCAATATAATAATAAGACGCTTTTTTGAGATTGTTTCCTGTTTTTAATATAGGTGTACTGACATTTGATTTGAAATTGCCTATGGTCATATAATTTTCAGTTCCGTCAGCAACATAACTGCCCGATACTTCTAACCAATCAACTTTGTTTACATAATAGTTATGATATCGTATTTCAATATAATTATCATATCCTTTTCGCCGCATTAAATCAATGGGAATATTCCTTTTTGTATGTAATTGTAAGGGTTTTTTAGTAAAAAGGATTCCAAACTGATTTACACCTAATTCAGCCTTATCAGCAAGGCTTACTTGAAAAGAAATAAAATATCTTTTACCCCTTATTAGCGTATGCGCTAATTCTGAGGTCAAATATTCTCGATAATCTTTAGGACCATATACGTACATACCTGCATAACCTTCTCCTTCATAAGTTGATTGTTCTCCTATAAAATTTTCACCTATAGGCATTTCAGGGCTACAATTATGAAAATAATCAGTACTTCCGTAGGTAGGTTGTGTCCAAAATGGCACATCATATTTCAACGAGCCAAACTCCTCGGGACATTCGTTAAAATCTTCAAAACTTGGGTTGTTCACCAAATTCTGGGCAATAGCACAACCACAACAAAAATGAATCATAACCATTGTTATAATCCTTGTCTTTATAATAAATATATGAATACTCTCTCGTGTCATTCAATTAGGTAAGAAAAATACTACTAATCCGAATGATAGAACGAAATTATGTTAAAAATAGTATGGTTTTATAGATAGAAAAGGCAATAAACTCACCTATAATCAACAGTAAAACAATCATTTTCTCAATTATATACAGG
>QILY01000164.1 GCA_003232155.1 Maribacter sp. | reverse complement strand
GAAAAACTGGCAGATTGGAGAAATAAAGGCTTGCAGAATATTCATTTCTTCGTTCATCAAAATATGGAATTGGAATCTCCATTATTATCTGTTCGTTTTATTGAGAAATTAAATAAAAAACTAGGTTGTAACCTTCAAATCCCAAAAACTTTACATGATTCAGGGCCAACGCTATTTTAGCACTCCTTTCTTCTTTAACCCAGGTTATGTATTAGAAAATGAATGGTAAACTAACCCTTCTGTATACTTTTGGCAATTTCTTGTACCTCATCTAAAACACGCATAAGATTGCCGCCCCATAGTTTTTCTATTTCACCTTCAGTATACTCCCGTTTTACCAACTCTAAGGTAACATTAAAAGTTTCTGAAGCATCAGACCAACCTTCAATACCGCCACCGCCATCAAAATCAGAACTTATACCTACGTGATCAACACCTATCAATTCGACCATATAATCTATATGATCAACCAAATCTGAGACGCTAACTGCGGCAGGAGCTTCATGCATAGTTTTGACCATTTCTTTGGCAATACCTGTAACCTTAGGAATATTTGCTATGAAAGCCTCTTTTTGTACGCCGCTTAAACTAGTAAACTCTGACCATTTATGCCAATCAATTTTCAGGGAATCTGCAATTTTTTGATGAATACCATTCATATACTCAGCTCTCATTTCATGTTTTTCAGTATTTAAATATGAACTAAAAGCTACGGTTTGAACAACACCTCCATTTTTTTTCATTAATAACAATTGCTCATCATCTAAGTTTCTACTATGATCGCACAAGGCTCTTGCTGAAGAATGTGAAGCAATAATTGGGGCTTTTGATAATGCTATCATTTGTTTCATCGCTTCTTTTGATGGGTGTGACACATCTATCATAATACCCAACCTATTCATCTCTTTTACAGCTTCTTTTCCTATTTCACTTAAACCATTATATAACCATAAGCTATCAGCTTCGCCAGTATTGGAATCTGAAAATTGGCTATGCCCATTGTGGGCAAGTGAGATATAACGTGCTCCTAGTTTATGATATTTTTCGAAGTTGGACATATCCTCACCTATCGGGTAAGCATTTTCAACACCGATCATTGCTACTTTTTTCCCAGCAGCATTGATCCGTTTTATATCTTCTGATGTTAGGGCAAGTTCAATTTTATCTGGCGCGATTACTTCACAAAGACGGTGTATGGCGTCAAATTTTGCCATTGCGTTTTCTTCTGCTTTAGCATATCCTTCAGCATTTAATGAATCTTGACCTGTGTATACAATTAACCAAGATACATCTAATCCGCCTTCTTGCATTTTAGGCAAATTTACCTGCGTTTCTAACTTTTGGGTATAGTTAATACTATCAGTGAAATTTTTAATATTAATATCATCGTGAGTATCAATAGTTATTACTTTTTCATGTATACGTTTAGCTTTCTCTTCTATACTTTCTTCCTGTGTTTTTTTAGTCTCACCACAGGATATAAGAGTTAAAATGCCAATACAATAAATAAAATGCTTCATATCTTAAAAAATTTAACATACAAATTAAGCTATTTGACAACACATATGGAAGCTTAGGTAACATTTAATTGTAAGACCTACTATAAAGAAGGATTTTTAGGCAAATTAAAAAGCTGTCTGTAAAAGGATTAAAAATTCGCTGGTACTGTAAAACACTAGTAGTTTGAAATTCAGAGCAATTTTTTAATAACTTAAAAAAACCCCAAACCTTGAAATCAAAAGCCCTACTTTCCCAATTATCCCATTTAGAGGCTACGATGAACAGTTTTTCTTTTGAAGAATTAAGTTCAAAAGAAGCAACCCGTTTGAAAAAGTCTTTTCAGGTTTTTAGGGCGAATCTCGAAGAGAAAATATTTCAACCATCTTCATCAACGTACCATATCACACCTGATTTTGAAACAGACACCAACTTAGGCTCAAATTCAACCATCAAAAACTCAGATAATAGTAAAGCTAAAAGTGCTGATATGCTGGTTGCCATGGTAAGCCATGAAATCAGAACTCCTTTGAACGGTATTATTGGTTTCTCTGATCTCTTGAAAGAAGACAAACTTACTCCAAAGCAGTTAGAGCGTGTGAATGCTATACAGACGGCATCATATTCGTTGATGGAAATAATAAACGAGCTTTTGGAATACTCCAAACTTTCTGCCGGATTAGAGCATTTTGAATCGGTCGATTTTAATTTTCACAGCATTCTTCGTGATGTAATGTATCTCTGCAATACCCTTGTTACCGATAAAAGTGTAGCATTGAACATGACTTTAGATCCTAAGATTCCTAAAGTTTTGGCCGGAGATCCATCTAAATTGACCCAAGTGCTTTTAAACCTTTTGGGCAATGCTATAAAATTTGTAGATAGCGGTAGTGTTCATTTGAACATAGAATTAAAGAAAGAAGCAAGAGGGTTATTTTTTATAGAGTTTTCAATTACAGATACGGGCATTGGTATTTCAGAAGATAACCTGAAACATATTTTTGATTTATATAAGCAGGTTGAACATAATACACATGCTAAATACGGCGGTACGGGTCTTGGTTTAAGTATTGTCAAACAAATTATTGATAATCTAGGAGGTAATATAACCGTCTCAAGTACATTGGGTGAAGGAACTACATTCAAATTTTTTCTGCCATATCTAAAAGGAAACGATAAAAATGTATCAAAGAAAAACAATAGAAATATAAACCTGGCCGATGCCCAAGATTTGGCAAAAGATCTTCGTGTACTGGTTTTTGAAGATAATCTTTTAAATCAAAAACTTATAGAACAACGCTTGAAATCATGGAAGTGTACAACATACGTAACCGACAATGCGCTTTACGGACTGAATATATTGGAAAACAATACAATCGATATTGTTTTGATGGATTTAAAAATGCCTGGAATGAGCGGTTTTGAGGTTACTGAACTAATTCGAAACAATAAAAATACTTCTGTGAAAAATATTCCTGTAATCGCACTTACCGCGAATTTTTCGATACAAGATAAAGAACAATGTGATGCCCATGGCATCAATGATTTTATACTAAAACCATACAGTCCTGATGAATTATTATTAAAACTCATTAAAAACAAAAAAGATATGGAAAGAACACTGATTGTGGAATCGATAGCAGTAAACCCAGCAGTTGAAAAGGAAGATGATGGACAGAAAATCAACCTTTCGGCAATCCTAGAAGAATGTATGGGCGAAGTGGGCCTGTTTGAAGAATTGATAGTTCTGTATAAACAAAATGCACTTGAATTTATAGGTGCTACACGTATCCATCTTAAAAATTACGATTTAGAACAATTAGCATTTGCAGCACATAAGATAAAATCTGGTTTGGCAATGTTACAATCAAAGAGCTTGCACGCTATTGTCGTGCAAATTGAAAATACCTGTAAAACTGACGGTGACAAAAAGCACTTAGAGTTTTTATACGCTTGTTTTATTGATGAGTACCCAAGAGTAGAGAAAGTTATTGATAAAGAAATGGAAAAGTTGAGAAAAAAATAATGTTGAAAAAAATAAAACTCTTATTGGCTGAAGATGATGAATTGCTGGCTTCGTTATTGAATTTTCGTTTACAAAAAAGCGGGTATGATGTAACCTTAAGTCGTGACGGTAAAGAAGTAAAAGAAAGTTTGGCACAAGGTATGCCTGATGTAATCGTGAGCGATATTATGATGCCTTATTTCTCAGGTATAGAGCTTATTGATTTTGTTCGTAATGACTTAAAATCAAATATACCCATCATTATCATTTCATCTGCAGGTAATGAAGAGAATGTATTGAGTGCATTTGAATTGGGAGCAAATGATTTTATTTCAAAACCGGTAAACCCTTCTGAACTGTTGGTCAGGGTAGCGCGGGAAATTAACAAAATGTAATAGTGAAAGCAACATACTTAACATATCAAACTTATGCATTGATCAATGCCCCATTGATCCATACGGATCTGATATGGGATTTGACCATTCTGTTTGCTGTGCTAAGTATATTGTATTTTGCTTGTGTTTTCTTTTTTAGAAATAAAATTTCATATAGAAATAAAAAAAGTACCCAAAGAAAAAGAGAATTGACCCCTATGGTAAGTGAATTTCTTTTTCATGAACCCGAAGCTACTAAAGAAGAGAACACGAATTATGTAAACTTGAAAATTGAAATAAGAGAACTTTTAAAAGAGCCGGTAAATCGGAAGCTATTTTCAGAAATATTATTAGATCTTCAAAAAGATGTTTTGGGTGAAACCTTGAACCGCCTTCATAAACTATATATAGATCTTGGCTTGGATCAAGATGCTTTTTCAAAACTTAAAAGCTGGAAATGGCACGTAGTCTCTAAAGGTATTCTAGAGCTTACCAAGATGGAAGTGCCAAAATCATATGGTATTATAAAAAAGTTCATCAATACTAAAAAAGGGGTAATACGAAAGCAAGCCGAAATAGCCACAGTAACCCTCAAACATGAAGGGATTAATTATTTTCTCGATACCACGACCCATAAAATTTCAGAATGGCAACAACTGAAATTGTTGGACATACTACGCAATTTTGAAGACTTTCAACCACCAAGATTCAAAGTATGGCTGACCTCGAATAATAAAGATGTAGTACTGTTCTCTTTACGATTGGTGAAATACTACAATCAAAATGATGCCAATACATCGATTACAGAATTGATAAAACATAAGAACAATCAAATTAAAACCGAGGCTATATATTGTATTAAAGAGTTTAACATAGTAGAGGCAGTAGAGCCCTTAAAAAATATTTTCTGGAAATGCACTGAAAATATTAAACTCTTAATTCTTGGTGCTGTAGCAAGCCTTGGAAAAGAAGAAGATATTGTTTTCTTACAACTTGTAGCAAACAAAGATTCTAGTTTTACGGTAAAAAGTAAAGCTCTAGGGGCTATAAATACCATATGCCCTGAATCAGTTATGCCAACAAAGGGTATAGACAAAAAATTGACTGATAGCTCTTGGAAAGAGGTTATGGAGTATAACGGGGAAAGTGAAGAATATGTACTTGTTGAACCTAAAAAAGATAAGCTACCGATAGAAGAGGACGCTGATACTATTACTGATATACCAGTAGCCTCAAAAGATATTGTTGATTCTCACCTACCTATTGAAGAAACCACAAAAGAAAGCCTAATCGAAGATAAGGAGTTGGTAGATAATGTATATGGTATCGAAGTGTTTACAGAAGAAAGACCATCTGAAATCAATGACAAAGAAGAAGAAACCATCGATTTTCCTGAAATTTCTATTGATTCTTCTCCTGAAGAAGAAGAAGTTGAAGAAGAATTGAATTTCTTACCTATTGTTGTGGGCGATGAAATTGATGATAAAATATTTTTGAATGACGGTATTGAAAATGAAACAGATATAAACCCATCGAGTATAAATTTAGATGATGATGGAATTGTAATTGACTTTTTACCATTTATAGTAGAAGAGCAAGAAGATAATATCGAAGTTGCTAACATAGAGGTAATATATGAGGAGATAGTTGCAGTTGAGAATGACAAACAGTTTAAAATAAATGAAATTGAGGTAATTGATCCCAATGTTGTGACAACATCAAAAAATAAATCAATTGACATTACAGATAATGGGCTTTCTGCGCAAGACATTTTAAAACAGCAAGATGATTTAACAATATCACCTGTAAAAGAAAATTTTGAATTCAATTTCATTCCTATTGTAGAAGATATTACTGAAAATAAAGAATGCAAAAATGATACTGTAGAACTTGTTGATACTGCCGAGGTTATCAAAACAGTAATTCCAAAGGCAATGCTACCAGAAATGACTTTTGAAGAGAAAGCCAAGCAATTATTGGATGATATAGAAGAATTTGGCGATCAAAGAGAAGTTTCGCTTTTGAATGGGTTACTTGAAGAGGACGCCTATAAATTTATAAGCGATCGCATTCAAAACATATTGAAAAAGTTTAATGATGATAATGCCCCTTCAATTCCTGAAAATGAGAACTTAAAACCTTTTAGTGTATTTGAAGATTTATTCCGCATTTGTGATACTGAGGCAAAGCTTATTTTAATGGATGAAATCGTGGCTGTAGGTGATGAAAAAGAAATTATATTTTTAAATGATCTGCTTGATGATGATGATGCCAGTATTTGTTCAAAAGCGGAGAAAGTGCTCAAAGAACTGCAAAATAAGCTGATGGCACAAAACATCTTATCTACAGAAAACCTTAAAACAATATCTCAAGAGAAAGTAAGTAAGGAGTACTCGACCCTTATGAACGAGCTTGAAATAGAACCAGCAAAGCCAACTGATATTTTTGATGTTGAGTTTGAATTTTCAGAAGATGTATTACTTACTGGTGAAAGTGATAAAATAGAAACTAAAACTAAAAAAATACATCAGGCTTCTTTTATGAGTCATATATGCTCGTTTTCTAATAAAATTATAAATAAGTTCAATGGATAGTGGCATTTTCAATATTATTTTAGAGTACATAAACAGCATTTTTGTGGTGTTTACATCAGCGCTATTTGCTGTATTTACTATTATGACCTACTTATCTACTAGAAACTCCATCCACTATAAAAGAAAAAATAGTTTTGTTGACCTTTCAAAAGTAATGGCGTCTCCTTTAGCGCCTAGTATAACCATTATTGCACCGGCCTATAATGAAGAATTGACCATAGTTGAAAATATTAGATCACTTATGTCTTTACAATATGTAAACTATGAGGTGATGGTGGTAAATGATGGTAGTAATGACAATACACTTCAAAAAATGATCGATGCCTATGATTTGGTCAAAATCGAAAAAGAAATAGATCCTAATTGGCAATCAAAACCTATACGTGGAGTATATAAATCAACGCAACGTCCGTTTTCTAAACTTACGGTTATTGACAAGGAAAATGGTGGAAAGTCCGATGCATTGAATACGGGTATACATTTGTCTGAAAGTAAATATGTGGGTTGTATCGATGTAGACTGCCTTTTAATGCCAGACGCACTTTTACATGTAGTAAAATCATTCTACCAAAGAGCGGAAAAAAAAGTTATTGCAGTTGGGGGTGTTATAAGAGTTGCCAATTCATGTAAAATTTCTGGAGGGCAATTGGAAGAAATTCGTTTACCCAAAAATTGGTTGGCAAAATTCCAGCTATTAGAATATACCCGCTCTTTTTTATTAGGAAGAATGGCTTGGGGCAGAATTGATAGTCTTTTGATTATTTCAGGAGCTTTTGGTTTTTTTGATCGCGAAATTGCTCTAGCGGTAGGAGGGTATGATACAAATACTGTTGGAGAAGATATGGAAATCGTATTCAGAATGCGACGCTATATGCACGATCGTAAAGAAGGGTACACCGTAGAATATATACCAGATCCCTTATGCTGGACAGAAGTACCCGATAGTATTAAGATATTAGTCAACCAAAGGGATCGGTGGGCTAGGGGCAATGTAGAAACTCTCTACAAACATAAAGACATGTTCTTTAACTCGAAGTATGGTAGACTCGGACTATTGAGCTACCCATATTGGTTCTTTTATGAATGGATGGCGCCAATTTTAGAGTTCACAGGACTTTTTTCTGTTATTCTATTTTACTATTTGGGCATATTGAACACAGAGTTTTTTATAGCGTTATCTGTAATGGTATATGCTTTCACCGTAATGTTTTCCTTTTATGCTATTCTTTGGGAAGTATATTCATACAACCAATACCGAAAGACCAAAGATATTTTGACCTTAATGCTATTTGCATTGATCGAACCTTTTGTGTTTCATCCTATTGTATCATTTTCTGCATTACGGGGCAACTATAAAAAATTATTCAATATAAAATCAGGCTGGGGCGCTATAAACCGTAAAGGTTTCAGTAAAGCATAATATTATGAATACAAGTCAATTAGATCGGTATACTTTGAAACAATACACAAGATTGATGATTTCTTTCTTCATGTGTTTGTTGCTATTATCTATAGGCCAATACTCCATTCTATATTTTAAAGGCGTACTTGATAGTATTATAAATACAAGCTTTTTGATTGCATTGGTGCATCAAATCGGTTTTACCTCGGTTGTAGGTATAATACTGGTATTTCCTTTCAATTTTTGGGAGAACCTAAGACCTAAATACGGTTTTAATTTGGTGTACGCAATATTGTCCATATTAATAATAGTAGAAGCGTTATTGATCGGTTATTATGCCAATACACTCGTACCATTAGGATCTGATGTGCTAGGATATAGTTATTCGGATATCAAAATAACCTTGGCCAATTCCGGAGGATGGCAAATGTACCTCTACTTGGGTATTGGTGTTGCATTCTTGGTAGGCCTGTTTTGGTGCTTTTATAAAGTAACTTCAAAATTCTATCATAAAATTAGTAGAATGTACCCTTTTACGATAATCCTTATGGGGCTCTTTATAACCACTCTTTTTACTGAGGGAAAACCTATTAATCAGAACAAGACCCAATATTTAGCGGTAAACCTATATAATACATCTACTGAAGACAACTCTTATAAATCAGATGAGGAATACCCTTTGATCAAAAGGTCACAAATGTCAGACGTTTTAGGGGAATATTTTAACCTTAAAGAAAAAAAACCCAATATCGTATTCATAATGGTTGAGGGCCTAGGAAGGGATTTTGTAGGTGAAGGCGCCGAATTTGGAGGCTTCACCCCGTTTCTTGATTCATTGACCACAAAATCATTGTATTGGGAGAATTGCCTGAGTAATACAGGCAGAACTTTTGGTGTGCTTCCGTCTTTATTTGGATCTCTGCCTTTTGGTAAAAGTGGTTTTATGGAACTGGATGAATATCCAAATAAACTTACCCTATTCAGTATTTTAAAGAATAACGGTTACCATACATCATTTTATCAAGGCACCAATAGCTCGTTCGATAATGTAGATAAGTTTTTGAGAAGCGAAAATGTAGATTTTGTATTGGATAAAGGGTCCTTTGGAAGAAATTATGAACAGCAAGCTGACAATTCAGGTGGTTTTTCATGGGGATATCCTGATAAAGAACTTTTCAATAAAACAATGACCATAGATAGAACAAAAGAGGAAAAACCTCGATTGGAGGTATATATGACCATTACCACCCATGAGCCTTTTGTGGTGCCGCAACCAAAAATATACAAGAGAAAATTCGAGCAATTTCTAGCTAAAGGAAATTTTGATTCTAAAAGCAGAAAGATAATCGAAAACAATGAAGGTGTTTTTGAATGTCTTTTGTATACCGATGATGCTTTAAAAGAAGCTTTAGAGGGCTATAAAAAGCAACCTGAATATGATAACACCATTTTCGTGATTACCGGTGATCATAGATTGATACCTATTCCGCAAAGAAATCCACTCAGTCGTTTTCATGTGCCTTTGATTATGTACAGCCCTATGTTGAAAGCGCCTCGTAAGATGAGTTCAATTTCATCACATTTTGATGTGACACCCACATTTCTTGCAATGTTAGACAAGGCCTATACACTTAAACTACCTAAAAAAGTAGCTTGGTTGGGTACGGCCCTTGACATGCATGAAGGTTTTAGAAATACAAAAGATATTCCCTTAATGCGAAGTAAAAATGGACTGAGAGATTTTATTAGTGGAACAAAAATCATTACCAATGGTGATGTTGTTGAAATTGATGAGCAATTTAATTTGAGCCCTGCATTTGATGGCGATTCTAAATTAGAAGCAAAACTGAGCAATTTCAAAGCTTTGAATGATTATGTAACTGTAAACAACAAGATTATTCCTGATAGTTTGACCATTTTTACCATTGCTAAAGAAAAATTCGAAGATTCTGAAATTGTATGGATCAATAGCGTATACAACGGTAAAAATTCAGATAAGGCATACCTCACGGCAAGAGACCTCGCATTTAGTAAAAAATATGATAAGGCTCTGTTGTTATGCCGTTATATCTTATCAGAAGTGCCAGGTAATATTGATGCTAGAATATTAACAGGTAGAATAAATGCTTGGCGAGGAAATTATGACACTTCAATTGAGATTTTAAAGACCTGTATAAAAAACAATCCGGATTATATTGATTCATACGCTGCTTTGTTCGATGTTTATTTTTGGTCAGGTAAAAATACCGAAGCTATTCAATTGATTGACGAGGTTAAAAATAATAGTTCATATGCCGATGAAATAGTTGATAAGATTGCAAGGGCTAGAAAAGAAGTTTTAAAAAGAACAGCAGCATTATACACACCACCAACCAATACAAATGACGAGTTGCTTCTAGCAGCTTCGCACCACCATTAATGAGGTCAAAACATATATACATACCTATATTTTTAGTTTTGCTCTGCAATGTTCTAAGGTCTCAAGAATTGAACCTTGACAACGCAGTTGCCCAATCATACCCAAATGCCCATAACCTTGCTTATGAAGGCAATCATTCGGCAGCTAGGAAAATTTTAGAGCGTATGGAAGCTGGAGCAATGAAAAGCTATGAAACAAGCTCTTTACTTGCTAGAATTGATAGCTGGGACGGTAATTATGAAGCAGCACGTATCAAATTTAATAAAATCACATCGGTAGAGCGTAAAAATGAAAGTGTTTGGATATCTGCCATCAAAAATGAACTGTACGCGAAAAATGATGCTATTGCATTAGGTTTGGCAAACAAGGCCTTAATCTATTTAAAGAATAATAACGAAATCGAAAGGTTAAAACAATTGGTCTTATCAAATATTGAAAATAAAAAATATCCAGAGTTGATAGAAGATGTAGATCTAATTATAAGCTTAAAATCAAAAAAAAGATCTAAAAAGAACGCTAAGGCAAAGAATAACCCTAAAAAAGCTAAAGCACAGTCTAAAAAGAAGGTTAAGGTTGAGAAAAAAGTTGAAAAGAAAGTCTTGAACCGTGTAAACGTAAGAAGCTCAGTTACCGTTTTTGATGAAGTTTTTGGTGCAGTATTATCTTCAAGTATATCATTTAGAAGAAAAACACTTGCGGGAAGCCTGATACCAAGAATCAACTATAGTAATCGGAATGATAGAACAGGCGTACAATACGATCTTGATTTTTACCCGAAATTTTCAAAAAGATTATATGCGTATTTAAATTATGGGTATTCAGATTCTTCAATTTATCCAAGACATAAAGGTGGTGGCGACCTCTACGCCAGTATACCCGGCGCACTAGAATTCTCAGCTGGTTTTCGCCACTTTAGTACGGCAAATAGGCAAATAACTTCTATAACAAATTCTTTTGGGCATTATCGGGGTAATTACTACTTTTCGTTGCGATCTAATATCACTCCAAAAAGTGATAATCTATTTCGATTTTCCAGTAATTTATTAGTTCGAAAGTATTTTAGGGATGGAGAAAATTATTTAGGAGGCACTATAGGTTTTGGGTTTAATCCAGAACTAAGGGAATTAAGGGATGGTGATGAGTTATTGGCGCAGACCTTACTTTTTAGAGAATCTCAACGTATGAACCTGCATTATCAATTCACTCCTAAAAAGAGTCCGAATATTTACAGAGCAAATCTTGGAGTGCGGCGGCAAGAGTTGGCTTCGGCCAAAGGTAATTTCTTTTGGGCTTTTACGGCTGGTATAACCTATGGGGTGAAATTCTAATTTTAAAGTAGAATACTATAAATGTAAAGAGAGATACCTGTGTAACTCAAGACGAGTTCAATAAGTTCACAACAAAAAAAGCGGGTTTCACCACAATTTATTGCTTTGTCATTACGTTATAGGTATGTTTATAGTATAATTATTGTAACCCAAATCAATAGTAAACTTAACCCGAAAACAATGCTTTACGACACCTACGGAGAGGAATACCTATCATTTCTTCAAGAATTAAATGAAATTTTAAGCATAAATGAATTGGTTGAGATAGATTATATGTAGTCTATACCACCCTATATTTTTTAAACACTAAACTTATGATGGCAAATCAAAACCCAGACAATGCAGCTTACATGAATTTCATTGAGCATTTAAATGAAATTTTAAGCGATTATGAAATCAATAAATTAAACTTTAGTTAAGAGGCTGTTTTGAAATATCTCGGTTATTTTCTTATTACCTCTTTTTGCGCATAACTTCGTTAAAATTTTTGAACCGTAGCGAGGCTATGCTTAAAAATTTTGCCTTGTTCTACATCAAAAATAGGTAATAACAATTCTAACGACATATTTCAAAACAGCCTCTAAGCTACTGTTTTAATTCATTGTATAAAAAGACCGCTAAGTATTATACTTAGCGGTCTTTTTAGTTTAAGAAGCATTTTTAACTATCCTAAATATGTTTTGAGCAACTTACTTCTAGAATTGTGACGCAGCTTTCGAATGGCTTTTTCACGAATCTGTCGTACTCTTTCGCGGGTAAGGTCAAAAGTTTGGCCAATTTCCGCAAGGGTCATTGATTGTTGATCTCCAATACCATAATACAATTTTACTACATCGGCTTCTCTTGGCGATAATGTTTCTAAAGCCCTAACTATTTCTATATTCAATGACTGCTGTAATAATGCCATATCAGGTCTTGGAGATTCTCCTGAGCGTACAACATCATATAAGTTTGAATCTTCGCCCTCACGCAATGGTGCATCCATAGAAACGTGCCTACCTGAATTCTTCATGGACTGCTTTACTTCATTTACAGTCATTTCCAGTTCTTTAGCTATCTCTTCAGGAGAAGGTTGGCGTTCGTGCGTTTGTTCAAGGTAAGAGAATGCCTTTTTTATTTTATTAATAGATCCAATCTTGTTCAAAGGCAATCGTACCACACGCGATTGTTCTGCCAAAGCCTGTAAAATAGATTGTCTGATCCACCATACGGCATACGATATAAACTTGAAACCACGGGTTTCATCAAAACGCTTGGCCGCTTTTACTAAGCCTAAATTTCCTTCGTTTATTAAATCTGGTAATTTTAAACCTTGATTTTGATATTGTTTAGCAACTGAAACTACAAATCGTAAATTTGCTGTTGTCAATTTTTCTAACGCCCATTGATCTCCAGTACGTATACGTTGTGCTAACTCTACTTCTTCAGATGCTGTAATTAAATCTATTTTACTGATATCTTGCAAGTATTTATCCAATGATTTTGATTCTCTATTGGTTACTTGCTTGATAATCTTTAGTTGCCTCATATATAATTGAATTTCTAAATTTTACAAGAACTCATAATACATCTTTATTATATCTTTTCCAAAAGCACAGCCATATTCTTATACAAAATTTATCAGTATTTTTTTATAGTGATGAATTCGCTTTAACCCAGATTATGTATTAGAAAATTTATTCCGGTTCTAAATAGCTTCAAATCAGTCACTTCGTTGAATTTTTTGAATTAACCCGGATTATGAATTAGAAAATCTATTCCGCCTTAAAACTACTTCAAAATATACCGTTTCACTACTTTTTTAAGTTTAACCGTAGCGGTGCTATGGAGAAACTTTAAAAAGTCATATTTTATTGTAGTTGTATCGCTCATAACAAAGTTCTAATGCATAATCCGGGTTTAATAAACTGTCATGATGTATTTTTGAAACTGTAAATTATAAAGTATGGGTAAAAGAGCACTTCAAAAATATCTGACTGGTTTAAAAAAGAAAGAACTTGAAGTACAGATACTCGATCTTTACCTTCGTTTTCCACTCGTTAAAGAGTATTATGATTTTGTATTTAACCCCAAAGAAGGTAAGCTGGTACAAGAAGCGAAGACTAAAATATCTAATGAATATTATCCTTTAAAAAGAAAAAAACCAAAAGCAAGACGTTCTGTTGCCCAAAAATATATTAAACATTATATAAAGTTAGGAGTTGACCCACATTTAATTGCTGATGTGATGCTGTACAATCTTGAGATCGGCCAATCATTTTCTCAAGACAAAAACGTGCCCGATGCTTTTTATAAGAGTATGCTAAATTCTTTCAATGAAGCTGTACATTTTATTTCTGTTAACGGATTGCTACATGATTTTAAAGATAGAATTATAAAGATTTATCAAAACACACAAGATCAAGAATGGCTTCATGGTGAAGAGTTTTCCAGGGTTTTAGATATTATTGATTAAATATCATCGAAAAAAATTAGTGTTAATTCGTGAAATTCGTATCAAACCATATCAATACTTGACCTAGTAAAGAAAACCATAAAGAATTAAATCCGATTGGGAGTAAAAGTAGAAATAGAATATCGGTTAAAGAACACCTTATGAGCATAGTAATTATTAGACAAGACGATAAAATGGATGTCTGGGTAGCAGCGATTAAAGCTATTGCGCCTGATATTCCTGTTTATAGTTATTTAGAGGAGCATGACAAAGAAGAAGTTGAAGTTGCCTTGGTCTGGAAACATCCGAACGGGACACTCGTAGCTTACCCGAATTTAAAATATATAGCTTCAAGCGGGGCAGGGGTCGATTTTATATTCGAAGATGCTGATGCCCCTACCCATTTGCCCATTACAAGAGTAGTTGATACTATGTTGGCCAGTGATATGTCAGAATATGTGATAGCGGTTATTTTTAGTCATTTAAAGCACTTGAACCAATATAAAATCAACCAAATAAACAGTTTATGGAAACCTATGGACTATCATCGTATTGCCGATTTTACCGTTGGCATTATGGGACTTGGAGCTATAGGTACTGTTTTGAGTAAAGATTTAATCCGTTTTGGATTTAAAACGCAAGGATGGTCCTTATCAAAGAAATCCCTAAAAGGTATAAAAACCTATGCTGGGCAAGAAGAACTGACCAATTTTTTATCTACCACCCAAATACTAGTCTGTTTACTGCCCTTGACCCATACTACTACAGGTATACTCAATAAAGACCTTTTTGAACAATTACCTATAGGTGCATATGTCATAAATGTAGCTAGAGGTGGGCATTTGGTAGATGAAGATATATTGCAAGTATTGGATAACGGACACCTATCTGGTGCAGCTTTGGATGTATACCACCAAGAACCTTTATCGAAAGACCATCCGTTTTGGCAGCATGATAAAGTTCATATGACACCGCATTATGCCAGTGTTTCAGATACTCAATCAGTAGTTCCTCAAATTTTGGAGAACTATAAACGTATGAAATCAGGTAAACCATTATTGAATCTTGTGTCAAAATCAAAAGGGTATTGATAACCTTTATTATGATTGACTTTTATAGCACCAATTCAACCAACTTTGCACAGATTTTAAGTATTATATTTCTTTCAAGTATAAAAATCTGTTAGTTTTGCAAAATTACCCTTGCAACATTTTCAATCAAAAACTAAATACAGCTAATCACTTGAAGTTGGACAAAGACACTACAGAAAAAACGCTTTATGACTATCAAGTAGAAGATTTGAATACAATTTTCAAGTATTTTAGAGCATCTGACGGTACATTGAACTTGTTGTACCAACTACCTACAGGTGGTGGAAAAACTGTGGTTTTTTCTGAAATCGCCCGTAGATATATTCAAGAAACCCAAAAAAAGGTAGTAGTTCTTACCCATCGTATTGAACTTAGTGCGCAAACTTCGAAAATGCTGAGTGGTTTTGGGGTCCATAATAAAATCATCAATAGTGAGGTCAAAGAACTGCGTGACCAAGATGAGTACGCATGTTTCGTTGCTATGGTCGAAACCTTGAACAATAGGTTACAAGAAGAAAAAGTAGAGATCAACAATATTGGTTTAGTTATTATTGATGAGGCACATTATAATTCTTTTCGTAAACTTTTTAAATATTTTGAAAACTCTATCATTCTAGGGGTAACCGCAACGCCTTTGAGTTCCAATATTAAACTTCCCATGAAAGACAACTATCAAAAGTTGATTGTTGGGGAGTCAATCGCATCATTGATAAAAAAGAAATTTTTGGCAAAGGCAAATGTCTATAATTATGACGTGAGTTTACAAAGCCTGAAATTAGGCATTAGCGGTGATTATACGGTTAAATCTTCTGATGAGCTATACGGAAACCAAAGTATGCTTGGTAAGCTTGTGAATGCGTATACTGAAATAGCAAGAGGCACAAAAACCTTGATTTTTAATAACGGCATCAATACTTCAAAATATGTATATGGGATTTTTAACAAGGCCGGATACAATATCAGACATTTAGATAATAAAAATAACGCTTCGGAACGGCGTGAGATATTACAATGGTTTTCTGAAACTCCTGATGCTATTTTAACATCAGTAAGTATTCTTACCACAGGTTTTGATGAACCTACGGTAGAAACCATAATTCTGAACAGGGCCACACGTTCTTTGACCCTCTACTTTCAAATGATTGGTCGTGGTTCTCGTATTTTACCCAATAAGAATAAGTTTACGGTAGTAGATATGGGGAATAACGTAGCCCGTTTTGGCTTATGGAACGCGCCTATTGATTGGCAAGAGATATTCCATTTTCCTGATTTTTATTTAGAGAATATTAAAAATGACGAGGATATTGAACGGGAGTTTATATATGAAATGTCCGCTTCCTTAAAAGCTAAGTTCTCGAAATCTAAAAATATTGAGTTCGATGTTAAGGCAGAGTACAAAAGAATATTTGCCCTTGGCCAAAAATCAAAAACCGTACTGGAAGACAGTATTGAACAGCACGCCACTATATGTATTGAAAATGCAGAAGATGTGTTTGATGCCCGTATTTTGGCTAAACTGCTCAAAGAAGAAATTACGTATCGCGTTCGGCAATATTCCTATTGCATTATGAACAATACCAAAAATTACAAAGAATGGCTTGAAGAAGATTACGAGCGAAAGCTGCGTTCTAATATTTCTAAAAAGTTTGCAGCGAGAATGTAGATTTTGGTTGATGGTTGTCAGTTGTTTGTTTGGCGGTCAAAAATACTAAACTACCGTTGGCTAAAACCGATGGGCTTGGGTTTCGCCTAAAGGCGAGGGATTCCCCCCCCCAGAAGGATACATTAATATACTGCTAACTTAATTCTGTCAACCAGCAACTAATATGTCAAATAAACAACTCCTCATAATAGCCTTCGTTTGGCCTGAGTCCAATTCTACTGCAGCGGGGAATCGCATGTTGCAGTTGCTCCATTTTTTTCTTGAACAAGAGTACCGGATAACAGTTGCTAGTACAGCTGCCGAATCAGAACTTTCATTTGATTTGGAATCTTTGGGCATTACTAAAGTACCACTTCAATTAAACCACACTAGTTTTGATACATTCATAACTGATCTAAGTCCTGAAATAGTTGTTTTTGACCGTTTCTTGACCGAAGAACAGTTTGGTTGGCGTGTAGCTGAATTTACACCAAAAGCCCTTCGTATTCTTGATACAGAAGATTTACATTCCCTAAGGCATACAAGAGAAAAGGCGTTTAAAGCTAATATTTCATTTTCCACGGATTTATGGTTACAGAATGATATGACCAAACGTGAAATTGCCAGTATTTACCGCTGCGATATTTCATTAATTATATCCACTTTTGAGATGGAATTACTTATAGATGTTGTTCAGATGGATAAAAGCATTGTAATACACCTTCCTTTTTTACTGGATACCATTGATGAAAAACAATCAAATAATTGGCTGTCTTTTGAAGATCGACAAGATTTTATTTGTATAGGCAACGGGAAGCATGCACCCAATTTAGATGCCATAATCTGGTTAAAGAAAGAAATTTGGCCTTTGATACGGGCAGCACTGCCTAAAGCCCAACTACATATCTACGGAAGTTATTTGCCCGAACAAGTGCAACAGATGCATAAACCCAATGAAGGTTTTTTAATAGAAGGATGGGCAGAAGATGCCCATAAAACCATTTCAAAGGCAAGAGTAAATTTAGCTCCCTTACGTTTTGGTGCCGGAATAAAAGGAAAACTTATCGATGCTATGCAAACAGGAACGCCTAGCGTTACTACATCAATAGGAGCAGAAGGCATGCACGGTACTTTGGAATGGAATGGCATAATAGCAGAAAATGCCGCTGATATATCCAAAGCCGCAATAGATTTATATACGAATACAGTGGCATGGCGCAAAGCACAACAAAACGGCATTCAAATTATTAACACGTTGTATAGCAAAGTTATGTACGAGCAGAAATTGTTGTCAGAGATTACTGATATCAAAGAAAATATTGAAGTGCATAGAGCATCTAATTTTATAGGGACTATGTTACTGCACCATAGTTTGGCAAGTACCAAGTATATGTCTAAATGGATCGAAGA
>QILY01000118.1 GCA_003232155.1 Maribacter sp. | reverse complement strand
CCATCGACCGTACCAACTGGAAGTTCGGGAAAACGGACATCAATATCTTTATGTTGGGCGTGGTATACCAAGGGGTTGCCTTTCCATTGCTGTTCACCATGTTGGACAAGAGGGGGAACTCCAACAGCCAAGAACGGATAGACCTGATCGATCGTTTTGTGTACCTGTTCGGCAAGGACTGTATAGAATGCCTTGTGGCGGACAGGGAGTTCGTGGGGGAGAAATGGATATCCTACCTGAACAGGGAGCAGATCAGGTACCACATACGTATCCGTAACAACTTCAAGGTGTACCTTCCCCGAAAGGGAAGGGAGATAAAGGCCTCGTGGCTCTTCAACGACCTAAGGGCGGGGCAGTACAGGCACTATGATAAGATCGTCTCGATAAATGGCCAATATTGCTATCTCTCGGGCTGCAAGTTCCAAAAAGGGGACTTCCTGATAATCGTCTCCTTCAACCGGCCACAAGAGGCCAGGGACGATTATGCCCAACGGTGGCAAATTGAGATGTGCTTCAAGGCCATGAAGTCCAGTGGGTTCGATATCGAAAAGACCCACCTTACAGATCTCGAACGCATAGAAAAACTAGTGCTGTTGGTAATGTTGGCCTTCGTATGGTGCTACAAGGTCGGCATATACCTCCACCAGAACGTAAGGCCCATCCAAATCAAAAAACACGGCAGGAGGGCAAGGACATTGTTCAAATACGGCCTCGACCATATTGCTAACTGCCTACTGAATGCCCTCAAACCAATGGATATCAATATAATACAATTTTTGTCATGTACTTAGATGCCTTCGTTAAAAAGAATAGCCAATAAATGTAGAAAATTAATTCTTTATTTAATAAATTTAAAGACTAAACAATTTGGTAAATGGGTAAATTCTATTACAATGAAGCACAAGAATCGTATGATGCGATTGTTGTAGGTACTGGAATCAGCGGCGGCTGGGCAGCAAAAGAATTATGTGAAAACGGTTTAAAAACCTTGGTTTTAGAACGTGGAAGAATGGTCAATCATATTGAAGACTATAAGACCGCCCATTTAGATCCTTGGGATTTTCCTAACGGAGGACAACCCACCCAGGAGATTATTGCCAAACAAGGAAAACAACATAGAACAGGTTATACTACCAAGCCCGAGCACAATATGTGGTTTGTTGATGATTTGGAACACCCTTATAATGAAACCAAACGTTTTGATTGGATACGTGGTTATCATGTAGGTGGACGATCACTGCAATGGGGACGTCACAGTTATCGTTGGAGCGATATTGATTTCACAGCAAACAAACGTGAAGGCGTAGCAGTTGATTGGCCCGTTCGCTATAAAGATATTGCCCCATGGTATGAAAAAGTAGAGACCTATATTGGTGTTTGTGGTGAGCCATTAGGGCTTCCTCAATTACCTGATAGCAATTTCTTGCCCATGATGGAGCTTAATTGCGTAGAGCAACATTTTAGAGAAAAGGTAGCTGAGAATTTCAATGGCCGTGTTGTAACAGCTGGCCGTGTCGCCCACCTTACTGGTTCCAAACAATTTGATGGCCGTAGTAATTGTCAGTTTAGAAACAGATGTATGAGAGGTTGTCCTTTTGGGGCCTATTTCAGCAGTCTGTCTTCAACATTACCTGCAGCAGAACGTACGGGTAATATGACGCTTCGACCAGATTCTATTGTTCACGAGGTAATGTACGACCCAGATACTAAAAAAGCTACTGGCGTAAAAGTTATAGATCGCCTTACCAATGAAACCTTTGAGTTCAAGGCCAAAGTCATTTTCCTTTGTGCGTCAGCTATAGCTTCAACTTCTATTTTAATGCAATCTAAATCAGATGCTTTTCCTAACGGAATGGGTAATGAATCAGACCAGTTGGGCCGTAACATTATGGATCATCATCTAGGTGTAGGTGCTTCAGGAAAATTTGATGGTTTTGAAGACAAATATTATAAAGGAAGAAAACCTAACGGAATTTATATCCCACGATTTAGAAACTTAGGTGGTGATTCGAATAGAAAAGATTATAAACGAGGCTTTGGCTATCAAGGCGGTGCTTCTAGGGGCAATTGGGAAGATACTATTGCTGAGCTATCCTACGGAAAAGATTTGAAAGATGCCGTTCTAAAGCCAGGCGGATGGGAATTTGGTATGACAGGCTTTGGAGAAGTATTACCTGACCAAGAAAATCGATTTACCCTTGACTACGACAAAAAAGACAAATGGGACTTACCTACGGTTACCTTTGATGCAGCGTTCAAAGAAAACGAATGGAACATGCGAAAAGACATGAAAGAATCTGCTGTTCAAATGTTAGAGAAAGCTGGTTTGCGTGAGGTGGAGCCTTATGATAATCCTGGTGCATTGGGTCTAAGTATTCATGAAATGGGAACAGCCCGTATGGGTAGAAATCGTAAAACTTCGGTACTTGACGGTAATAATGCCCTTCATGATGTGCCCAATGTGTATGTAACTGACGGATCATTTATGACTTCGGCAAGTTGCGTTAACCCATCATTAACTTATATGGCATTTAGTGCCAGAGCTGCCAACCATGCAGCACAAGAACTTAAAAAAGGAAATATATAATGGATAGAAGGAAAGCACTCAGAAACATGGGAATGTCACTAGGGTACGTGGTAGCAACACCTACTTTGATTAGTATAGTTCAAAGTTGTAAAACAGAAAACGTACTTGAATGGACTCCTCATTTCTTCACTAAAGAACAAGGCTCGGTTCTTACTCATCTTGTTGATATTATTCTTCCTAAAACAGATACGCCCTCTGCAACTGAGGTACAGGTCAATATTTTTGTTGATCGATTTGCCAATGAAGTAATGGAAAAAGAGCAACAAGACATGGTGAAAATGACTATGGATAAATTTATTAGTAAAGCATTGGAAGCTTCTGGAAAGGAAAAAGCTGTAGATTTAGAACCCGTAGATTTGGAACCTATAGTAGCAAATGCGCTCAAAATATCTAAAGAGCAAGAAAAAACCTATCAGAAAGCCATTGAAGCTTATATAGAAGAAAGTGCTGCTGGCGGCGGTGGAAATCTTAGCGATGACACTGCACGTTATGCATTTACGAGTAATTTAAGAGGATTGACTATTTGGGCTTATAAAACCTCTGAATATGTTGGTGAAGAAATATTGGCTTACCAATCTATTCCTGGAAAATATATTGCTTGTGGTGATGTAGAAGAATTAACAGAAGGTAAAGCTTGGTCTTTATAACCTGAGTTCGATTAATAGTGATTTCTCAGAAGCCATGTAAATAGTAAGATTTGGAGGATAAAAACGTAGCACTAACAGGTTAATACCAATTTGACTATAAAAAAGGTAGATGCTTTTTTGTAAAGTAAGACTACTCCTTAATAAAATTCATATTTCTTGTGGATGAAAAGTTAAAAATACTTGCAGTTCATCCTATAAATAAAAATCTTCATGTAGTTCATCGAAAAATATACACTTTTCGATGAACTACATATTTAAACTGCTAAGATACTACCTACTTATTGCGTTCTTTGTGGTATGATCCCCCATATATACGCAATTTTAGCCTACGCATTATTAATGTTACTTTCAAAAGTGGCGTTTTATATCTATCGAAGGAAAAAGACTCGTCCATTGAAGATTGATTTAAACTTCAAACTATATACCAATTGAGGCAGATTTTGGCGAACATTTAGCTCTATGGTTAATGTTAATCATGTCCATTGAACTACTGATTTTTGTTTTTTAACGATTTTTTAGTTAAAAATTTGTAAGGTTCACAATCTTTTTTCGTTCAAATAGCGTATATACTTATAAACCCCCGAAACTATGGACAAGTATCTCACCATTTTAATAATTTATATTGCACTTTATATATTCTCTATAGCTATAAAACCTTATATAGCTAAAGAATAGGATAGAAATAAATAGCAGTTTTGTATTTACTACAAATAAAAACCCCAACTCTTTAACTTATAGTTGGGGTTTTTATTTGTAGTAAATTCTGTCCTCTTAAGAACCGCACATTAAACAATCATCATCTGTCTGGCCCTCTTTGGCTCTAGCTACCATTTCTTTCATTTCTGCAGCTGTCATAGGCTGTATATCGGTTTCAGTACTGGCAACAGATGTAGTTTCTACTTTCATTGCAGCTGCTTCTGCAGCTGTTGGAGGTATTGCAGCCACTACTTCTGCTTCTGCTGCAACGCTTACAGGCACTTCTTTCTTCTTTGTATTGTCCAAAGTAAACTTAATTGCATCAACAGCAGCTTTGGTACGTAGATAGTACATTCCTGTTTTTAAGCCACTTTTCCAGGCATAAAAGTGCATTGAAGTCAGTTTAGAATAGTTTGCATTCTCCATAAACAAGTTCAATGATTGGCTCTGGTCTATAAAGTAGCCTCTATGCCTACTCATATCAATAATGTCTTTCATGCTAAGTTCCCAAACAGTCTTATACAATTCACGAATATCTTGCGGAATAGTTTCAATGTGCTGTATAGATCCATTTGCACGCATTAATTCTTGCTTCATGTCTTCATTCCATAAACCTAAGGATACCAAATCTTCTAAAAGGTGTTTGTTCACCACAATAAATTCCCCAGAAAGTACTCTTCTTGTATATATGTTAGAAGTGTATGGTTCAAAGCATTCGTTATTTCCTAATATTTGAGAAGTGGATGCCGTTGGCATAGGAGCAACTAATAGAGAATTACGCACTCCATTTTTCTTGACTTCTTTACGCAGTTTTCCCCAATCCCATCTTCCAGATAATTCTTCGTCCTTAATATTCCATAGGTTATGTTGAAATTCACCTTGAGAAATTGGCGAACCTTCATATGAAGAATAAGTGCCTTCTTCTTTTGCTGCCTCCATTGAAGCGGTTACAGCTGCAAAATATAAAGTTTCGAATATCTCTTGATTTAACTTTTGAGCTTCATCACTTGTAAATGGCATGCGTAACATAATGAACGTATCCGCCAAACCTTGTACACCTAAACCTATTGGTCTGTGGCGCATATTTGAGTTTTCAGCCTCTATTACAGGATAGTAATTTCTATCTATTACCATGTTTAAGTTTTTGGTAACTCTTTTCGTTACTTTGAACAATTCTTTATGGTCAAATTCTCCATTCTTAACGAACATTGGCAAGGCAATAGAAGCTAAATTACATACTGCGATTTCATCAGGAGAAGTATACTCCATAATCTCAGTACACAAATTCGAAGAACGAATCGTTCCTAAATTTTTCTGGTTACTCTTACGGTTGGCCGCATCTTTATATAACATATAAGGGGTACCTGTCTCAATTTGAGATTCTAATATCTTTTCCCAAAGTTCACGGGCTTTTACTGTTTTTCGACCTTTACCTGCCGCTTCATAACCTGTATATAATTTTTCAAACTCTTCACTGTGGTTTGTAAAAAGACCTGGGCATTCGCTAGGGCACATTAAGGTCCAATCTTCATTGGCTTCTACCCTTTTCATGAACAGATCTGAAATCCACATGGCATAGAACAGATCACGCGCACGCATTTCTTCTTTTCCATGGTTCTTTTTCAAATCTAGAAACTCGTAAATATCGGCATGCCATGGTTCCATATAAATAGCAAAACTTCCTTTACGTTTTCCGCCACCTTGATCTACATATCTTGCCGTGTCATTGAACACCTGTAGCATAGGCACAATTCCATTTGACGTTCCGTTAGTTCCGGCAATGTATGAACCTGTGGCTCTGATGTTATGAATAGATAGTCCAATTCCTCCTGCAGATTGCGAAATCTTAGCTGTATTCTTCAAGGTATCATATATACCTTCAATACTATCGTCTTTCATAGCCAATAAAAAGCAAGAAGACATTTGTGGTTTTGGGGTGCCAGAATTGAAAAGTGTTGGGGTAGCATGTGTAAAATACTTTTTAGACATCAACTCATAGGTCTCAATAGCCGAATCTAAATCATCTAAGTGTATACCAATAGAAACACGCATTAACATGTGCTGTGGTCGTTCAGCAATCTTCCCATTTAACTTTAAAAGGTAAGAACGTTCCAAGGTTTTAAAACCGAAATAATCGTAGCCAAAATCACGGTTATAAATAATAGTAGAATCTAGTTTCTCAGAATTTTCTTTGATGACCTTGAACACCTCATCAGAAAGTAAGGGTGCTTTTTTTCCTGTTCTTGGATTTACATACAAGTACAAGTCTTCCATCGTTTCTGAGAACGACTTTTTAGTGTTCTTATGTAAGTTTGAAACAGAAATACGAGCCGCTAACTTTGCATAATCAGGATGCGTAGTCGTCATTGTCGCTGCAATCTCAGCTGCCAAATTATCCAGTTCTGAAGTGGTAACGCCATCATACAAACCTTCGATAACGCGCATTGCGACTTTTAAGGGATCTACTAGCCCATTAAGGCCGTAGCATAATTTTCGTACTCGAGCTGTAATCTTGTCGAACATAATCAGCTCTTTTCTTCCGTCTCTTTTTAGTACATACATGTGGCTACTTTTGTTGTTTAATGGTTAATACTATTGGTCAAATAAAGTTCCTCGGCTAGCATACGAGGTGTTTATTCGAATTCTAATTTACTTGATTAAAGCCTACGGGATTTTAAAATCTTATAGGCAAAAAATAGGTCGTTATTATATTTGAGGATAAACTTGCAAGAAGATTTCTTTTACAAAGAAACTTCTTGTAGTCTAGGTAATTTATCTAGAAATCTGCGTCAAAGCTGATTTTCTGAGCATCTTCATCTTTATTCATTACGCCTGCTTTCTGGTATTCGGCCACTCTTTTCTCAAAGAAGTTTGTCTTTCCTTGTAGGGAAATCATATCCATAAAGTCGAACGGATTCGTAACATTGTAAACCTTCTCACATTCCAATTCAACTAAAAGTCGATCCGTTACAAACTCTAAATATTGTGTCATCAATTTTGAATTCATACCGATCAAACTTGCAGGAAGTGATTCGGTAATAAATTCTCTTTCAATATTTAAAGCGTCAGTCAAAATCGCAGTAATACGTTCTTTTGGTACTTTATTAATCAAGTGTTTATTGTGAAGGTGCACCGCATAATCGCAATGCATACCTTCATCTCTTGAAATCAATTCATTCGAAAAAGTAAGCCCTGGCAATAATCCTCTTTTCTTTAACCAAAAGATTGAACAGAAAGCGCCTGAGAAGAAAATACCTTCAACCGCTGCAAAAGCAATCAAACGCTCTGCAAAACTTGGAGAGTCAATCCAAGCTAAAGCCCAATCTGCTTTTTTCTTGATTGCAGGGAAATTATCAATCGCTTTAAAAAGAATGTTTTTCTCTTTTTCATCTTTTACATAAGTATCGATTAAAAGAGAATAGGTTTCAGAGTGGATGTTCTCCATCATAATCTGAAAGCCGTAGAAAAATTTGGCCTCTGCATATTGAACTTCGCTTACAAAGTTCTCTGCTAAGTTTTCATTTACGATTCCGTCGGAAGCCGCAAAAAAAGCTAAAATATGCTTAATGAAATAACGCTCATCATCATTTAATTTATTAGTCCAATCGTTTAGGTCTTCACTTAAATCAATTTCTTCAGCTGTCCAGAAGCAGGCCTCACATTTTTTGTACCATTCCCATAAATCATCGTGTTTTATAGGGAAAATTACAAATCGGTCTTTGTTTTCTTCCAAAATAGGCTCTACGGCTGTGGACATATTCTTGCAAATTTAAAATAATTAGTGTAATGAGCTGAAAATTACCCCTGTGTTGGGGGTACAAAGATGGAAAAATAAGAGGGATATTTTTGAGCTGTTTGAAAGATTCCGTCACAAAGTTTTTAACATCGAATGTTGAAATCTAGGTTCACTACTGATATACGTTACTATTACCGAAGAATTAAGTTTTACATAAAATTAACATTGAAGTTGAACAAAAAAAATAAACCAAAAAGTATTTAAAAAACATACTCTTTGGTCTATAATAAATGAACTCGTCTTGAGTTTTTGTTTCCTGCCTTGCCGGCCTTTAGGTTTGCCATTTTTGAATCCCATAGCTATGGCTATGCAATTAAAAAATGACTTCATTACGGCACAAAAGTCATAATTCCTGCCCGTCCGGTTTACCTGCCGTAGGCATGGCAGGCGGGCTCGGTGCCAAACATAAACTCAAGACGAGTTCAATAGATGTTTTTATCAATTCTAAAACAGGCAATTAAAATACTTGATATTTATCCTGAATTATGCATTAGAAAATCTATTCCGACCCTAAACAGCTTCAAGTCAGTCTACTTCGTTGAGTTTTTTGATTTAACCCAGATTATAAAATGACTCATTTTATAATCAAATTGGTATTAGAACCTCAAAACGAAGTTCTAATGCATAATCTGGGTTTATATATTTTCAGGTTTTCAAAAATTAGGATTGAATAGAAAGTACGTAAAACAAAACACCAGAAACATTTGTTTCTGGTGTTTTGTTAAGTTTATGATACCGCCAAACCGTACGATCCTCCAATGTATCAAAATCAATACTCACTACAAAAGGTGTTGATTCAGGTAGTTCCCCCGAAACCTATAATCAACAAAACACCAGAACCAACAAGTTGGTTTGACGCCCAATATACAGTAATTTCATTGGTCGGGTTAGTTACTAGAACAGTAACATGTTTTATTTTAACATGTTCCCAGCTAGGATCGTACCTTTTGGGTTGGCAGTTTCATAAAATCTTAAGGTTTTTAAATAATATATTACACTACATTCAATCTATTACTAAAATTAAAAAGCCGTTTGTTCCTAACAGAAACTAAAACGTTATAGTTAACTAGGGTAAGGAATGTAAAAATACATATTTACACTTTAAAACCCTATAAATTGAGCCATTAGATTACAGTTAGGAGCACAACCTCTTCTATTCTACCTCTTTGCTAAAAAACTACCTTTCAAATGGATTGATTTGCCATTGGCATTACGTAAATTCATTCGTATATACCCTTGAGCTGTTTTAGTATCTAAATACCTAATTTTAATTTCTCCGTTTTGAGCAAAAAGCGGAAATTCTCCCAATGTCTTAATATTTGCAAAACCAAAAACCCCATCAAAATAATTTAAAAATCCATCTATATCTTTAGTCACTTTATAAGTGCCCAATGGTATTTCATTTGAGGAATTCTCTTTGGAAATCAAAAACTCCATCATATGTTGGGTATTACTTGTAACGTCATCCAATTTTAACTTTAATGTTGAGAATGGTGTTCCTGAGTTTGTCTTTTCTATGGATGTTTCAAATGTTATAGTCCCCCGAAGATTTTTATTTAAATTGCCAGTAGACTGCAAATTATACTCCCCAACTAGTAGGACATCATTAGACGAATAGCCCTTGTTATCAACTTTAATTCCAGAAAAAAGAAATACGGATATTAAGAGTACTGTACTAATCTTTAAAAATTTTGTGGTGAAGTGTGGCATGGTCTTTTAATAATTTGGTGTTTTCTTCAATCTTAAATTATGTAAATCTTTAATTTTCCAATACCATTTCGGCATTGCTTTCGTCCATAGCCATGGTGTCTTCCAAAATTACTTTATCAGAATTCTGGACCAAAACTGCCAGCATCAATATTAAAACAAAAAAAACGAACATTATAATACATTTTTTCATGACTCTATATTTTAGTTCCAACAATGTGGGTTTACGAGGGATACTAAATCACAATCGATTTTCTATAAAATTAAACTGCAATACATTCTCTTAAAAGTCATTTTGTGCAAATGGTATAGTAAACTGTATAAATGGTAATCGAATAAACGCTATAGATGGTATAGTGTCAATGAATTTGAATATTTATAAGAAAAAGCATATATTTTTGTAGTAAAAAATATTTCTAATGCTTTTTGTGCCAATTATACTTGAATTATTGCCATTGGTACATCTTTTCAAGATAATTTGTTACTTACTTATATTTTTGAGTAACTTTCTTTCTCCAAAGAGAATCTTTATGATAGAAGCTGTAATAGTTGACGACGAAATAAAAGCACTTCAGAGCTTATCTTGGGAGTTGACTAATTTTAGTGAAGAAATTAATGTAACAGCTTCTTTTACAGACCCTTTTGAAGCTTTAAGTCATTTAGAAAAAAATACACCTGATTGTCTTTTTTTAGATATCGAAATGCCTACTATGGATGGTTTTCAATTTATTCAAAAATTGAAAAACAAAAACTTCCCGGTCGTTATTACCACAGCCTACAACCAATATGCCATTAAGGCTTTAAAAAATGAGGCCATTGATTATCTTTTAAAACCTATTGATACTGATGACCTGAGGGATACTATCGTCAAAATCAAAAAATATAATACAAAAAACTTTACTGCAGAACGCTTAGAAAAAATTTTACTGAATTTTAATTCAAACGCCAAACACAAGAAAATAACTTTTAATACCGATGGTAAATTGGTGTTTTTAGAAAGCGATGAAATTATTTATGCTGAATCAGACGGCAATTACAGCACTATTTACCTAGTAGATGGCCAAAAAATTGTACTTACAAAAAAATTGAAAGAGGTTAACGAGCTCTTGCCTCAAGATTCTTTTTTTAGAATACACAATTCTTATATCATCAACCTCAGCAAAATAAAAGAATTTCTGAAAACAGATGGGTATGTAATTCTAAAACCTAATCACAAAATTCCGGTTTCCAGGCAAAAGAAATCAGATTTTCTTGATATGTTGTAAATTTCTTTATGCATTTTCATTCCAAACATATTAAAGATAACATGTCTGCCCATTATTACGCCATACTAAAGCGTTTTCTCTTTACTTCTACCTTCCTCATCATAGGTGTTCAAGGAATATCACAATATGTGCCTGAGTCTTTTAAAAAAACTTCCGCCAATCTTATTAATGCAGCACCCAAAACATACCAAGAAATTGATGCTGTACTGAATTCGAGTAGAAAAGACACATTATTAATGCGTTATTTTGCTGAAGCAACGGTAATCAAAGGTTATTTAGATGGGCAGGCTTATGCCTTAAACCAATTGGGGAGAAAATATCGAAATATCTCTCAGTTCTCCAAAGCTTTAGCACTTCATCGAAGAGCCTTAGGAATTTCTAAACAAGCAAAAAATCTTGAATTTGAAGTGTATTCCCTAAATATGATCAGTGTGGTTTTTCGTAAGACCGATGCTATAAAATCTTCATTAGATTATAGTCAAGAAGCATTAGAACTTGCTGAAACGATTAAAACCCCCTCTATAGGGCTCAAAAGAGGTATTAATGTGTCTCTCAACAATATTGGTAATATTTATCAAATACTTGAACAATATGACCAAGCCATTGATAAGTTTAAAGAATCATTGAAGTTGGATCTTGAAATGGACAATCCTCTTGGTCTAGCTATAAATCACCAGAATATTGGAAAATGTTATGAAGCAGAAGGGAAACTTGAAGAAGCACTACTTAATTTTCGAACTTCATTGGCCTATAATGAACAAATAAATTCAAACAGGGGTAGGATTATATGTAGTTATAGTATCGCCCGTATATATGTACATCAAGGTAAAGTAAAGGAAGCACTCGATATTCTTGTACCCAACCTCGAAGCGGCCAAACTTTTAGATGATAAAGATATTATAGCTTCAGTAAGTATAAATTTAGGTTGGACACTAATGCATCTAGAAAGATATAAAGAATCTAGAAGACAATTGACCTATGGTTTAGAAATTGCAAAAAAGTACAAACTGTTAAGCCATATGGCCGAGTCCAATAAATTATTGTCTGAACTATCTGTAAAACAAGGCGATTTTAAAAGCGGTCTAGACCATTACAGACAAGCAAAATATTATGACGATCAGATAAGTAACGACCGTAACCTACGTTATGTGAACGATATGATCATGCGCTATGAAAACGAAAAACGGACAGAGCAATTGGAACAATTGGCCGAAGAAAACGAAAATGTAAAACTTGAACTTCGCAGAAACCGCACAACCATACTTATAGCAGGTATAGCAATGGCGCTATTAATGGGTATTCTGTATATTCTTTATCGACAGTACCAGCTTAAAAACGAGAAAAAATTATTGACGCTAGAACAAAGTATGCTACGTAGTCAAATGAATCCCCATTTTTTGTTTAACTCGCTAAATTCAATTAAATTATATATTATAAATAACGAGAAAAAAAATGCGGTTCACTACCTGAACAAATTTTCAAAATTGGTGCGCAAGATATTGGAAGCTTCTTCATTAAAAGAAATACCGTTGGCTGAAGAACTAGAAACCATTGAACTGTATATGAATATTGAAAACATTAGGTTTTCAAATGAAATTAATTTCAAAACAAATATAGAGGAAGGTATAGATACCCATACTATAAAAATACCTTCATTAATATTACAGCCTTTTTTAGAAAATGCTTTATGGCATGGACTTTCATCAAAAGAAGGAGAAAAAAATATAGTATTGGAGGTGGGCAAAGGCACTGATGACGGCTTTATATATATCAGCGTAACAGACAATGGAATAGGAAGAATAGCCGCTGAAGAAATAAAAAAAAATAAGGTGCTTAAGCGAGAGTCCGTAGGCATAGCTATTACCAAAGAACGTCTTTCTAATTTTTCAAGAGATTATTTGAACTCTTTTCATCTAGAGATAATTGATTTACATAATGAAGTTGGTAAATCTATAGGTACAAAAGTAGTATTACAAATTCCTACGATTTAGAATGCTGCTCTGCAATCTGTTCTAACTCTGCATACCATTCTGATCCAAATTTTCGTACCAAAGCTTCTTTTACAAATTTATATACGGGCACTTTTAGTTCGGCCCCTAGAGAACAGGCAGGGTCACATATTTCCCACTTATGGTAATTTACAGCGGTAAGCTCAGTATATTCTTTTACCCGAATAGGATATAAATGGCATGAAACAGGTTTCTTCCACTTTGTAACACCGGCATTATAAGCAGCTTCAAGTCCGCATTTTGTAATCCCGTTCTCTGAAAAAATAACATAAGCACATTCGCTTCCGTTTACCAATGGAGTTTCCCACTCGCCATCTTCGCCTTTCACAAAAGCACCTTGGTCTTCAATAGCAGCAATACCTTCAGAACGCAAAAAAGGTTTTACATCTCTATAAATATCAACTAAAATTTCAGTTTCAGCATCTTCTAATGGTGCTCCTGCATTACCATCGATACAACAGGCACCTCTACAAGCACTAAGATTGCATACAAAATCGTTTTCTATGATTTCTTCAGACAATATAGTTTTACCAAGTTGGAACATATAATTTATTTGAGTGCCCAAAGATATTGTTTTCTCCAAAAGGATTTTTTATCGCTACTTATTTTCTTAAATGGCATCCAAAAGCAAAGCTTTAAACGTAAATTTGCAACAACTTTTAAAGTTAAAGAAAGATGTCACCAAATCTACATTTTGATTTTCGGGAAATTGCAACCTCAAGCATGATTCTTTTTGCAGTAATTGATATTGTAGGTAGTATTCCTATAATTATTGGGTTACGAAATAAAGTGGGGCATATTCAATCAGAAAAAGCATCGATTGTTGCAGCAATTATGATGATAGCCTTTCTTTTTGTTGGGGAAGAAATCTTGAAACTAATTGGCATCGATGTCAACTCATTTGCCGTAGCTGGAGCTTTCATTATTTTCTTTTTGGCCATTGAAATGATTTTAGGAATATCGCTATACAAAGATGATGTAGCTGAAACAGCGTCTATAGTTCCCTTAGCATTTCCTATGATTGCGGGCGCGGGCACCATGACCTCTTTATTGTCATTGCGGGCAGAATATCATGTTGAAAATATTATAATTGCGATTATTGTAAACATTATCTTTGTATATATTGTTTTGAAATTGTCAAAACGTATTGAAAAGATACTTGGCGCTAGCGGTATTGGTATTATTAGAAAAATTTTCGGAGTAATACTTTTAGCTATAGCAGTAAAATTATTCGCTAGCAACATCAATCAACTTTTCTGATATTGTTATGCAAATTGGTAAATAGAAATAGAAATGAGCAAAACCCTTAGTGTAGTATTTATTGTTTTTGCGTTAGCACTTGTAGCCTATAACGTTACTTTGGTAGATTTCAACAACCCATTAGAGGGCGATAGTGTTATTGCGCTAATTGGTATTGTAGCTTCTTCGTGTGCTATTGTTCTTTTGTTGATATCTATGACCTCAAAAAAGATTCAGAAAAAGGTTAATGAAGATTAATTGTTCGTCTCAATAGCTTCAGCCTCATCCTGTTTTACCATAGGATTATCTAACTCTATAACCTTTTTAAGCATAGCATCTTCTTGGCTTTTTATTTTGGCATAAATGTTTGGGTCAAATAACTGTTCGGCCAAAGCTGCTTTTATGTATTGTTTGATAGTATCTTCAAAATCATAAAATCGCAATTTGTGACGGCTTTTCAATGAATAATCTACAAACTTCTCAAAGAGAACATCATCTACTCTAAAATCATTTATAAATTCTTCTTGAGACAAATGATTATAACGCTGCCTATCTCTATCTAAGTGTTCAAAAACAAAATAAGAAATAAATCCAGTACTATCCATACTTTCAACAGCCTCTTCTTGATTTGATCCTATAGATACAAATACATCAGGAATAATTCCGCCGCCGCCGTAAACTATCTTGCCTTTTGGGGTTTTAAACTTTAAAGAATCTGCAACTTTGATACTATCAACCGAGGTCAATTCACCATTATGGTACCTATCCATAAACCTATGGTAATAATCTTTATTGCCTTTTTTATAGCTTTTTTGAATGCTCCGGCCTGTTGGGGTATAATATCTTGAAACGGTCAAGCGTACTGCTGAACCATCACCGAGTTCCATTTCACGTTGCACAAGTCCTTTACCAAAAGAACGTCGTCCTATAATAGTGCCTACATCATTATCTTGAAGAGCACCTGCTATAATTTCACTGGCCGATGCAGAGCGCTCATTAATAAGCACATACACAGGTTTATCTTCAAAATCACCTTTATCGGTAGCATATATTTTATTGACCTTCCCTTTTTTGTTTTTGGTGAAGAGGATTAATTTTCCATCTTTGAGAAATTCGTCGACCATTTCTTCGGCGATACCTAAATATCCGCCAGGGTTATCCCTTAAATCCAACGTAAGTTTTTTTGCTCCTTGAGATTGAAGATTTTTAAGGGCAGTCTTAAATTCTTTGAAAGTAGATTCTGCAAAACGGTTGACTTTAATATAACCAATATCATCAGTAAGCATATAATAAGCTTCAACACTTTTAAGAGGAATTGTACCCCGTTTTACATTTACTGTGAAGGTCCTATTCTCTTCTTTACGATACACTGTGAGTTTTACAACAGAGCCTTTTTTACCTTTCAGGTTCTCTATAATAAAATCACTAGAAAGGTTTTTGCCATATAATGTATCATTATTGGCCATCAAAATACGATCTCCTGGCTTGATTCCTATATAAAAACTTGGGCCTCCGTCAATAGTACGTATAACTGAAATCGTATCTCTATATTTAAAAAAAATAATGCCAATGCCCACAAAATCTCCCTTCATATTTTCAGAAACCGCAGTCATTTCTTTTTTTGGAATGTAAACGGAATGTGGGTCGAGCTTATCTAAAATATTGTTTACCGCTACATCAACAATACTATCGGTATTGATTTCATCAACATACTCATAATCAATATAATCGATTAATCGATTAAGCTTGTCTTTTTTGGAATTGGTGGTGAAAAATTTTTCGGGCGAATCATTAAAATTAAGCTTGCCTCCAATAAAAACACCTATAGCCAATGTAGCGGCTAATATTGTGGGCCATAAGTAGTTTTTCTTCTTCTGCATGTTTTCTGTTGCTTATTGAGCATTAACATTCATTAACGGGCAAATATTCCAATGTTACGCCAGCTTTGGCAAGAAATTTCAATCCGGAATCATCTTTATAGGCAACTTGGTACACTACACGTTTTATGCCAGATTGATGAATCAATTTACTACACTCTCTACAAGGTGATAATGTAATATACAAGGTAGCCCCATCACATGATTGGGTTGACGACGCAACTTTTAATATGGCATTCGCCTCAGCATGTAGAACATACCATTTGGTATCACCTTTTTCATCTTCGCATTGATTTTCAAAACCGGTTGGTGTACCATTGTATCCGTCAGAAATAATCATTCGGTCTTTTACAATTATAGCACCTACTTGTTTGCGTTCGCAAAATGAAAGTTTACCCCACTCTTGCGCCATTCGCAAATAGGCCCTATCATATTTTTCTTGCTTTTTCTTTTTCATATAATACAGCGAAAATAGCGAGCGCCTAAGATACCCGCTTTCGAAAATTTACACAACCTTATATCGTTAATTTTAACACAAGATCACTATGGAAACGTAGCAATTAGCATAGGTATTGTGACCAAAACGATTAAAATAGAAAAGATAATCACAAAAAGAGCTTGTTTTATTTTTAAGACGGATATAAATAAATAAGTGACTAAAAGCATACAGGTTACAATGAGCACTTGTGAAATTTCAATACCAGTAGCAAAACCCAATAAAGGGGGAAGTTTGTTTTCTTCCTCTGCCATTAACATTTTAAAGTAATTACTAAAACCGAAGCCATGAATCAACCCAAAAAAAGCAGTTGTAACAATATGAAGCACAATACTTTTGTGAGCTGCTTTTGATTTTATATATATCAAATTAAAAAGAGCGGTCAATAAGATGGTTGCCGGAATCAGAAATTCAATCCAACTTACATTCATAACCAAAATTCCGTAGACTGATAAAAACAAAGAAAAGCAATGGGCAATGGTAAAAATTGTAGCTAGTAACAATACTTTTTTCCAATCTTTAAATGTAAAGGGTAGCGCTAAGGCCAATAAAAATAGAATATGATCGTAGGCATTGAAATCAAGTACGTGTTGTAGCCCTAGTTTTATGTAAAAGTAGAAATCTTGCATCTTAATTATTTAGTATTCAGTTGGTAGTCATCTTTAAACCTGGATTATGCATTAGAAAATCTATTCTAGCTCTAAACAGCTTCAAATCAAATCACTGCAAACTTATAAACCCCTTTCCTTCTGTATCGTTTCATAGGCAGTTTGCACTTTTTTGAACTTTTCTTCAGCTCCTTTTTTTATCGCCTCGTTTTCTGTGTTTACTCGATCAGGGTGATACTTTTTCGCCATGTTCCGGTATGCTTTCTTGACCTGGCCATCAGTGGCAGATTTTTCAATTTCCAAAATTTTATAGGCCATATCGGCAGATTTAATAAACATGGCCTTTATACTTTCAAAATCACGAAGTGTAACTCGCAAATAACCCGCTATTTCTTGTATTTTACTGATTTCAGAGGTACTCACAGCGCCATCAGCGTGAGCAATACCAAACAAAAAATGTAGCAATTGCAAACGTACTTCATAGCGTGTGCGTTGATTTAAAAAAGTACAGATGCGCTGGGCAGAAATCTCTCTTTTTTTATTGATTTCATTAAAGGTTCTAAAAATAGCATTGGACTTATCTTTACCATAGGTGCTTACAAAATATTGGCGCACATAGTCCATTTCGCTCTGGCTTACTTTTCCATCTGCTTTAATAACTATAGAACAAAGCGAAAGCAAATTCAATTCAAAATCGGCCGGAGATACCTTTTGACGGGTCAAATCTTGAAAAACGCTTTGGGGACCTCCTCCTTTTTTTCTAAGACCGTCAATTGCACTTCCCACAAAAAAACCTAAAATAGCCCCTGGGTATCGAAAAAGATAATATCCCAACAAGGCCGCAATCCATTTAATCATACTACTATTGATTTTTGCCAAAGATATTAAAAGGGAAAATAGAATAAAGAAGAAAGAACACAGAAGAATTGCTATTTGATTCTTTAGATGCCAACGAAAAGTTAAGAACTATCCAATAAATACGACAAAACCTGTATCTTTGATATCTGAAGTTTTAAAAAAATAACATATGTATCCCGCAGAATTAGTAAAACCAATGAGAGATGACTTAGCATTGGCTGGGTTTGAAGAATTATATACGGCTGAAGCAGTTGCAAATGCCATCAATAGAGAAGGCACTACACTTGTAGTTGTGAATTCGGTTTGTGGTTGTGCTGCAGCGAATGCAAGACCAGCTGCAAAAATGAGTTTACAAAACTCAAAAAAACCTGACCATGCAGTTACTGTATTTGCTGGTGTAGATACTGAAGCAGTTGATGCCGCAAGAAATTTGATGGTTCCTTTTCCACCTTCATCACCAAGTATGGCCTTGTTTAAAAATGGAGAATTGGTTCATATGATCGAACGTCACCATATTGAAGGAAGACCTGCAGAATTGATTGCAGAAAATTTAACAGAAGCTTATAACGATTTTTGTTAAGCCTTTCCTAACTCCTCCAAAAGAGGGACTATAAAAAACAAAAAACCATTCGTAAAAGAATGGTTTTTTTGTATCTTTCTTCTCTCTGTCTTTCCTCATAATTAAATAGAATCTTATTTTTGCACTATGCAGAAAATAGTAGCATATCCTTTAACTATGATTTACGCCCTCTTATTTGGGCTTACGCTATTGGTTTTTCATCCCATACAATTGATATGTTTTAATTTGTTCGGCTATAATGCCCACAGGGCAAGTGTAGCCCTTTTAAATTTAAGCTTGTTACGCTGCGCCCATATTTTGGGTACCCGCTATACGTTTAACAATCCGCATAATATTTCTACTGACCGGCCAGCAATTATTGTCTCTAACCATCAAAGTATGAATGATATTCCGCCAATCATTTGGTGGATGCGAAAATACGAACCTAAATTCGTAAGCAAGAAAGAATTGGGTAAGGGCATACCTAGCGTTTCCTATAATCTTAGACACGGTGGTTCAGTATTAATCGATAGGGCTGATACCAAACAATCATTAAGTGAAATAATTAAACTGGGCAAATATATTGAAGAACATAAACGCGCTGCGGTTATTTTCCCTGAGGGAACCCGAAGTAGAACAGGGCACATAAAACCTTTCAAAACTATTGGATTAAAATTATTGATACGTAATGCCCCGTCTGCTTTAATTATTCCTGTTAGCATCAATAATTCATGGAAAATGTTGAAATACGGAAAATTTCCATATGGTCTTGGAAACCATATTACAATAAACGTACATTCCCCGATTGAAATTCAAGACAATATAGATGAGCTCATCACAAAAGTAGAAACGCAGATAGCCTCAGGCATCAAAATTTAAATGACAAATACAAAACTTGTTGAAGAAACTATTGCTTTTGTAAAGCAAACTTTGGAGGGTGCAGAAGGGGGTCACGATTGGTTTCATATTGAGCGTGTTTATAAAAATGCATTACTCATTGCAAAAAGTGAGCAAGTTGATACCTTTATTGTTAGTCTAGGAGCATTATTACACGATATTGCCGATGCTAAATTTTATAATGGCGATGAAACTATAGGGCCAAAAATGGCTCACGGATTTTTGACATTAAGATTAGTTGATAAAGGGGTTATAACGCACGTTGTGAATATTATAGAAAATATATCTTTTAAATCAAGCTTGGGCGAAGCCTCAAAGTTCACTTCACCAGAACTACAGGTTGTTCAAGATGCAGACCGCTTAGATGCTATTGGCGCTATTGGCATCGCGAGAGCCTTTAATTATGGCGGATTCAAAAACAGAGAACTCTACAACCCAGAAATCGAACCAAATATACAAATGACCAAGGCAGCGTATAAAAAATCTACAGCACCTACCATTAATCATTTTTATGAGAAGCTGCTTTTATTGAAAGATAAAATGAATACCAAAACGGGTTTAAAGTTAGCGGAGGAACGCCATGGGTATATGGTGGGTTTTCTAACACAATTTGATAATGAATGGAATGGTAAATTATAATATTTTCGACTGCACTCAATGAACTCGTTTAAACTTTTTGTTTGGAACCGAAAATATCGGCTTTTGCGCCCAGATGAAGTGATTTTTTAACAGCATAGCAGGGCTACGGTGGTCAAAAATGACGAAATATGGGTGCAAAATGTGATATTTGTAGGTACCTGCCTGCCGTCAGGCAGGAAAGAGAAAGTTTAAACTAGTTCAATGTGACGCCTTCAAAACAACCGCATCTGACCATCTTTATATTGCTCGTGCAGCTCCGTATTTAACTTCGGAAATACCTTATCCTTAAAATACCTATGCCTTGCCAAACGCACCAAATCGTGAATTTGGGTTGCTATTTTACCTTCGCCACGAGTTCGGATACCAAAACGACTATCGTTTAACGTACCGCCATGACAAGATTCAATTTGATGCAATACTTTCTCAGCTCGATCAGGTAGTGTTTTATGAATCCAGTCTGTGAAAATTTGCCCTATGGCCCCATTCAATCTAACTACGGTAAAAGCACAAGATAACGCTCCATTTTCAGATACAGCTTTTGCTAGTTTCAGAATCTCGTGACTATTAATACCCGGAATAATGGGTGCCAGCATAGCATTTACCGGAATGTTATTTTCTGATAGCACACGAATGGTTTCCAAGCGTTTTTTAATAGTTGTTGTTCTTGGCTCTAAAATTCTACGGGTCTTTTCTGATAAAGAGGTTACTGAAATATTGACCCCGACCAATTGATCTTTGGTAAGCTCTTTTAAAATAGGTAAATCACGAAGCACCAATGCATTTTTCGTTATAATACCTACGGGATGTTTATATTTTAGAAATACTTCTAAGCAAGCTCTGGTAATTTCAAACTTTTTTTCAGCAGGTTGGTAACAATCTGTATTTCCTGAAAGTACTATGGTTTTTGCTTGCCATTTTTTGCTTTTTAATTTGGCTTCTAAAAGTGTTGGGGCATCTTTTTTAATCAGAATTTTTCGTTCAAAATCAAGCCCGGCACTATAGCCCCAATATTCATGTGTATTACGAGCATAGCAATAAATACACCCATGTTCACAGCCTTGATACGGATTCATAGAAAAGGTCATACCAATATCAGGACTCGTAACTTTATTTACAATAGTTTTCGGGAAAATGGGAATATATTGTGTCTTATTATTATCTGCCTCTTCCCCTTCAATTCTACAAAACTCTAAGAAATCATCACGAGTTTCATAAACGTGCTGAAAAAATCTATTGTGTGTGTTTTGTTGGGCTCCTCGCCCTTTAATGTAGTATTCAGATTTCAATTTATTGGATTTATTCCAAATTTATGTAATAAATCCAATAAATGATATTTAAAGATGTTAATTGTTTAGAAATGGTACTTAAAAATATACTGACTCTGATGATTTTTCAATGCTATATAAACCCTAGAATATTTATATATACTCGTGCCAAATGGAAATTCGGGAGAATCAAGGCAGGGTTTTTTTCTCATACCGAGGCACGACATAGCGAAAGCTATGGGCGAGCTAGAGCGGTGGCGCAAGCATAGCCTCAGCTACGGCGATAAACTTTAACGAAGGTATGGGGAAAAAGACCAAGTAGAAATTTCGGATTTCCATTTGGCAGGAGTATAATACCAATTTGACTATAAAATGAGTCATAGAAAACGAAGTTGCTTTTTTGTTCTATGCCGCTGTGATCGATTTGCATAGCATCGCTACGGTTCAAAATTTTAACGAAGCCGGCCGGCCGGTTATGCGCAAAAAGAGGTAATAAGAAAATAACCGAGATATTTCAAAACAGCCTCTTAGTACCCATTATTTTACATCAACCCGCACCAACTGTTTTTTAGTGCCACGTTTTGCGTAGAACATTAACTCGTTAGAAGCTCTCTTAATTAATGGTTTAGACACCATTATAGGTAAACGTACTTCTTTATCGTCAATCAATTTTTTATGCGATAAGCTACCATCTGCGGCAATCTTAATTACGAACATATTTGGGTTTCTGCTATACCCCTGCTTGAAAATAATACGTTCTTTACTGAGTTTTTGAGGATTCTCACCAGAGTTGATAAAGAAATACATATCATCTCCATGACCATAAGCCGCATAAGAAGCATAGGCCGCATCACCTAGGGTAAGCTCAGTTTTGTTTATGTTTCTGGCCCATACCATTTCACCTGATGTATTTAGCTTTGCACAAACAATGTCATTATAGTGGTAACGATTGGTTTTTTTTGTGCCACCGCCACTAATATCTTCGCCATGGGTAACAAAATACTCTTCGGCACTGAAAATAATATCTTTAGTCGGTGTAATATGAACATCTTTAAAAATCAAGTTCTTGATTTCGGCATCGGTTTCACGACCAAATTTATCGACCATAAATTGCTCGGAAAACGCATTATATTTTTTAGATTGAATCGCCAAGGTAGTAGGGTTCAATTTAAAATGAACCAGACCATTGTACCTATTATTTTTACGTTCGGAATAAAAACCTACCACAATCAAATTATCATCTAACAAAACAGGTTTTAATGATTCAGGATAACGCCCAGCATCATTAAACTCCTGAATCTGATGCCCAGTGTTTGTGACACGAACCAATTCGTATTGAAATTTTCTTTCTTTCGCCTCAAATCGTTTCTTCTTAAAGAAAGCTTTCCCCATAAAATAAACAGTCTTAAAATCTTTAGAAACCTCTATATTCTCAAAAGCATAGTTTTTATCTTTGGTTTGGGCGGTGAAATCATAGGTGATCTGTTTTTTTAAATCTGTTCCAAAAACATACATATGGTATTTTTCATCTCTTCGTTCTCTATACTGAACCGTAATGGCAAAGGCTGATTTTTCCTTATTAAAATGAACAGCCGTAGAAAACCCATTGCCAAACTTTCGATTGTACTTATTTACCGCAAGCGGATTGGCAACTTTTTTTGAAGGAATTGAAAGTATGGTTTTTTTTGTGAAATTAAACCCCCCTAACGGGCTATGGTGTATTACATATTGGTAGGCAAACTCACTATCATTGTACAACAACTCTAATAAATACAGCTGTCCGTTTTTCACAAAACCATCAACCATATATTGACCGGCATACTTATTGTTGTAGTCTTCGATCAAATTCAGATCGGCATCGTACAACTCTATAAAATGTCCTTTAGGCCTTAACGGTATTCCTCCGTAATAGGTGCGAACCAAAACCGTTTGTCCGTTTTCACAGCTACTGATATTCAATACCGTAGAATATTTGTAACGATCAGAATTGTTTTGACCTAAAGTATAATCAACAAGAATCTCTTGCCCATTGGCAAAGCAGAAAACTAGAAGAAAAAGAAATAAGGGCATACTTTTTCCGAACATAATAGGTAGGTTTAAGGGGATATGTTATTTGCCCGGGAAATCAGCTTTTCGCTTTTCTAAAAATGCTGTAGTACCTTCTTTAAAATCGGCGGTACCAAAACAATCGCCAAAAGCTTCAATTTCGGATGCATATCCGTTTACATCATCATTAAAACCCGCATTTACCGCTTTTATTGCGTGTTTTATGGCAACTAAGGAATTATTTGATATTTTACCCGCTATTTTTTCACATAAAGGCATCAATTCTTCTTGCGATACTACATGGTTTACCAAACCATACGCCAATGCTTTTTGGGCGTTAATCATACCTGCGGTCATAATCAGCTCCATAGCTCTGCCCTTGCCCACCAATTGTGGTAAACGTTGCGTACCCCCATAACCGGGAATAAGTCCCAAAGAAACTTCTGGCAAGCCCATTTTAGCAGTATCACTAGCCACTCTGAAATGACAGGCCATCGCCAACTCCAGTCCCCCGCCCAAGGCAAAACCATTGATCGCCGCTATTACTGGTGTAGACAGGTTCTCTATAAAATCAAACAACTTCTTTTGGCCTTTGGTTGCCAACTTAGCGCCTTTTTTTACTGAAAAATCTGCAAATTCAGAAATATCGGCTCCTGCCACAAAAGCTTTTTCTCCACTTCCAGTAATGATAATGACCTTTGTTCCTTTGTCTCTATTAAGGTCTTTAAAGGCCTGGTGCAATTCTTTTATAGTCTGCTTATTTAAAGCGTTTAACTTATTGGCGCGGTTTATGGTTATGGTTGCTATGCCCTCTTTTTGTTCGGTTAAGATGTTGTATTTCATTTTGATCTGTGTTTAATGCTTTGATTTAAATATGGAAACTTTTTTAGGTCGAGGCAATAAGCTAACACGTATTAGGCTTCATTTATCCCGAATTATTTTAATCTTTCGGGAACATTCTTCCCATTAAGAGCACACTCCGGCTGCGCCACCCTTACTTCGACTGCGCGCAGCACAGGTCTCAAGAGGGGACAACTTCTTTCGGAAAGCGTACTGTAAAAACAGTCCCTTTATTAGCTTGTGAAGTAAAGTCGATACTTCCCTTATAGGTTTCTACAATATTTTTTACCATCCCTAAACCTAGACCCATTCCACTTGATTTTGTAGTGAACTTAGGTTCAAAAATCTTATCTGTAAATTCATCAGAAATACCGATACCATTATCAGCCACAGATATTTTCACAAAATCCCCATCAGAAGCTACCGACACTAAAATTCTGGGTAATTCAACTTCTGGTACTGCTTGAATAGCATTTTTAACCAAATTAGTCACTACTCTAATCAATTGCGTACGATCCAGTTTTGCTACTATTTCATCTTCATCAGTTACAAAATGAATATACTTCTCAGTAAAAATATCAAGTGCCAACTTAACAATTTTAACAACATTAAGCGTTTCATTCTGCTGAGCGGGCATTTCAGCAAAATTAGAAAAAGCAGAGGCAATATTACTCATAGTATCAATCTGCTGTATTAACGTATTGGAATATTCAGTTACTTTTTTATCGATATTAGGATCTAGAGGGTCAAACTTCCGTTCAAAACTTTGCACACTCAAACGCATAGGTGTTAATGGGTTTTTAATTTCATGCGCCACCTGTTTTGCCATTTCTCGCCAAGCTTGCTCTCGTTCGCTCCGTGCTAATTTTACTGCACTTTGCCCTAATTCATCGATCATTCCATTGTAGGAGTCTACCAGTTTTTCAATTTCTTCGCTCGGGTCCTTAATATATATTTTTTCATTGCGTTTGGTGAGATCGGTCTTGTTCATCATCTCAGAAATTGTCTGTAATGAACGCGTAATATATTTTGATATAAAATACGCCAATATAATAGCAATTATCAACATTGCAAAATAGACCCAACTCAAACGTATCAAAAACTCCCTTAGCTCCATATCATTAAAGGAGTTGTCTTCATAATAGGGTAAGTTTAATATGCCAATAGGTTTAAAACGAGTATCGGTAATATAGGTATATGAAGCTTGATATTTATCGCCCGCAGCAGAATTACGCTCTACATAACGCCTAGTAACACTAGCTTCTAAATGATTAAGCACTTCAACGTCTAAACAATTAGAGCTTGAATCACTTTCAAATTTGGGGCGGGAGCTTTTTAATAATTGTCCGTCTAGATCATAAATATTAAAATGAGCAGAAAGCACATCTGCTATTTGGTAGATTTCATATTGAAATATATACGCTAAATTTTCTGTTGCAAGTGGATATGTAGTGTTTTGAAGTGTATAGGTTACACTCTGCCTTACCTGTTCTTCTTTTCGATCTAAGCGCTTTTCGTGATAATCTTTATTACGTTCACGAGATTGATAAATGGTCACCCCAGCAATCAGTACCGATGCAATAAGCACCAGTAAAATCATGGTAATAAATATGCGTGATCTAAGGGATAGTTTTTTGAACAAGAATTCTAAATTTGAGAATAAAGATAGCAAATATCAAGCCAAGGAAAGCTTGGCCAAATTCCAATATTAAAATTTCAAAAACCAAGTAAAAAAGATGACAACTGCTTTTGGAATTTGAGGTTTGCGATTTGGAATTTCATTATGCTTCTAGATTCTTATCGCGAATACGTTTGTACAAACGAATACCTAGCATTAAAAGAATGCCTAAAACTATAATTCCGACTACACCAAAAATCCAGTTGATGGCACTTTTTACAATGACCAAAAAGATTATGGCAAAAAGAATAATGGTAGCACCCTCATTCCAGATACGCATATATTTGGTGGTATAGTTTACGGTATCATTTTGCAATTGTTTAAAAATAATATGATTTTTAAGATGGTACGCAATCAATAAGACCACAAAACCTAGTTTTACCTGCATCCATGGCTGAAGTACTAAGCTTGGGTTTAAAACTAATAACAAAATGGCAAAAAACGTTGCTAAAACTGCAGATGGCCACGAAATAATATACCACAGACGTTTGGTCATCAACTTTAATTGATGGGTTAAAATTTCTTTATCAGGAGATGGCTTTTCAGATGCTTCAATATGATACATAAATAAGCGCGGAATATAAAAAAGACCGGCAAACCATGTAATCACAAAAATTAAGTGTAGCGATTTTATATAGTTGTAGTATTCGATCATAAAAGTAAAAGTGCAAAATGGTTTTGTATTTGAACATGGTTCAAAGCTAAAAATACTTTATTTTTTTGATATTCTTCTTCCAGCGAATCATAGTGTTCTTTTGGAGTAACATATGCATTATTTTCAGCATCTAAAAATTTCTCTGGTTTTTACTCAACCTGTCATGTCGAGCGGAGTCCAGACTCGTGTTCCTAAGTTCTCGACTTAGCTCGAAGCGACAGAAAAACGTATTACAAAGATAACTGCTTCCTGCAACCTAACTTACAATCGTATCGCCCCAATACCTGCTTCCCATAACTGCTTGTTATAAGCGGGGATTGTAATATTTATAAGGTCATTCGCTTGCTTGTTCAAAGTATTCCATTGCCCATCTAATTCTACTTTTCGGTCACGTGATGATTGGTTTACTCTTTGTATAGCACTACCCGTCTGATTGATTAAAAACAAGTACTCAGCAGTAAATTTGTTTGGGAAATTTTCTACATCATCATAAGCTTTTGATTTACGCTGTACCATGGCTTCGTCCCATTCTTTTAATTGATCGGCCAATTGTTCACCTGCTGTTTTTAGACGCTCATCTTTACTATCTTTTAATATTGATTTGAGCTGTTGCCGTACTTTATACAAACCATTTACTTTGTTGTGCATATCCGTTAGTTTCTCTTCCATCTCGAACATAAAAGCATTATAAATTTTGTACTGTCCTGGTTCGGTTTCATACGTCGGAATTTCTCGAATAGAAACTGTAGTGGTCTCCGTTTTTCCATCCATTTTCAATCGTAAGGTGTATGACCCAGGAGGAACCACATGACCACGAAAACCTGCTTCAATATAAACATTAGGCACTCCGGGCATGATAGGGTAGCGCATATCCCATACAAAACGATTTAAACCTGCTTTCTTACTTAAAACAGGAGCTGGTGGAGCACCACCACCATTATGAGATTGGTAATTAGGGTCTTTTTTAGAACTGATACTTCGTATGATTCGCCCTTTGGTATCTAAAATATCAAGAGTAAGTTCGGTGGTATCTTTGCCTTTGGGCAACTCGTAATATAATACCACCCCGTTCGCAGGATTTACTCCGTTTAATGGATTTGTTCCATCAAATTTCTCTGAATTCCCATTTAACGGACTTCCCCAAAAACCATTATATGCATCATTGGGTTTTAGAATTTTAAAGCTTTTCTTAGCAGGTTCATGTTGTATTAAAACTGATAGATCATCTAATATCCATAGAGCACGACCAGAGGTAGCAACAATCAAATTGCCCTTGTGTACTTTTAAATCCGTAATTGGTGCCTTAGGTAGGTTTAGTTGCAAGGTTTCCCATGTTGTTCCTCCATTCCATGAAATATACACTCCTTTTTCTGTTCCTACATACAGTAAATTTTTTCGAGTAGCATCTTCACGAATCACTCTGGTAAATGAACCATAAGGAATTCCAGTACTAATATTCGCCCAAGTTTTGCCATAATTGGTAGTTTTATACAAGCCAGGTGTATAATCATTGAATTTATATCTCGTAGTTGCAATGTATGCCGTAGCTGGGTCATGTGGTGATACTTCAATAGCATTTACCAAACACTCTTTCAGGTTTTTCGGTGTAATATTTTGCCAGCTTTCCATATTATCTTTGGTAAGATGTACAAAACCATCATCACTACTGGTATAAAAAACACCCTTTTCGTGTGGGGATTCAATCATATAAGTAAGTGTACCATAATTTTCGGCACCTACGGCTTCATTAGTATAAGGACCACCGCCATTACCTTGTTTATCATCTATATTTCTGGTAAGGTCAGGTGAGGCTTCTTCCCAAGTAACACCCATATCGCGGGTTCTTAAAACCAATTGTGCCCCATGGTAAAAGGTATTGGGTTCATGTTGTGATTTTATAATGGGCGCATTCCAATTATACAAATACTTCATGTTGCGAGCCTCTCTTCCTAAATACTGAATAGGGGCTGCCATAATCCGGGTAGCTGCTTTTGATTTAGTATCCAAAATTTCGATAGTACCTAAATAGCTTCCGCCCATTACATACCTCGGATTTTCAGGGTCAAAAGCTAAAAATGCACTTTCGCCCCCTGCAGACGGACTAAAATCATCCCACGAAATACTGCCGCTTCCTAAAGACATACTTGCAATCATTGCCGAAGTATAATCTTGTTGCCCCGCGTAGATATTATATGGAAACAAATTATCAGCATTTATACGATAAAACTGCCCTGTTGGCATATTGGTTTGTGAAGACCATGTTTTTCCAAAATCAAAACTTACACCTGCACCGCCATCATTGGCGATAACCATATTCCTTGAGTTCTCTGGGTTAATCCATAAATCATGAAAATCACCATGCGTACCTGTAAGGCGTTTCCAAGTTTTTCCTCCATCTAAAGAACGTAAGGCAGGTGCACTCAGTACATATACTGTATTCTCATCATTAGGGTCTGTAAAAACCTCAGTATAATACCATGCTCTTTGGGTTAACCGATTATCACCACTAACCAAACTCCAACTTTCCCCAGCATTATTAGAAACAAAAAGTCCGCCTTTATCGGCATTACTATCACTCTCTATCAAAGCATATACTTTATCAGGGTTTGCAGGACTCACAGAAATGGCCATTTTCCCTTTTTCTTCGGGAAGGCCTTTGTGAATGGTTGACCAGGTCTCACCACTATCAACTGATTTGTATAATCCGCTACCTTCACCTCCACTAATGACTATGTTTGGTTTACGCTGGTGTTCCCACATGGCAGCATATAAAATTTCAGGATAGTTAGCATCCATAGAAAGTTCAGCGGCGCCTGTTAGATTGTTTACAAACAAAGTGTTTTTCCAAGTTTTTCCACCGTCAATAGATTTGTAAATCCCTCTTTCTTTTGTAGGCCCGTACAAAGCACCTTGTGCTGCCACATATACCACATCAGGATTAGTAGGATGAATAACAATACGTGAAATATGCTGTGTTTTTTCAAGACCCATTTTCTTCCATGTTTTTCCAGCATCGGTAGATTTGTACATTCCATCTCCATAAGAGGTCATCACCCCACGAGGAGCATGCTCTCCCATTCCACAATACAATACATTGGGATTTGATTTAGAGGCAGCAATTGCACCAACAGAACCCATTTCAAAAAAGCCATCAGAGATATTGTGCCAACGTTGTCCTGCATCAGTAGTTTTCCAAAGTCCGCCACCAGTTGTACCCATATAATAGGTCAATATATCACCTGTGATACCCGTCGCCGTTACTGAACGCCCTCCTCGAAACGGACCTATATTTCGATATTTTAAAGGTTTTAGGTATTCTTCAGCTGTTTGGGCGAAGGTTACTGTAGCGGCTAGTAATAAGAGTAGTGATAGTTGTTTTTTCATTTTATTTTAAGATAATAGTTTATCATTGAGCCCCCTCCTTTTTCAAGGAGGGGTGGCGACAGCCGGGGTGGTTAGCCTTGGAACACGAATGTTTTTCAGCTTTCTAGATACTCTCCTCAAGAGACCCCTCCACGCTCTGCGGGCACCACTTTTTCAGATAGAGGCGACAATTGAAACAAAATTAAACTTCTTGCCAAACTTTACCAAGACCCCTCCGCCCTGCGGGCACCTCCCCTTGAAAAAAGGGGAGGATCTACTTTTATTTCTTTTCTAAAAAACATTCAAAAATCAACTACTCTTCCACAGACAAATACTTCAATTTCAATGTATTGAACTCACTATTAAACGCTCCGATTTCTTTTTCGATCAAGGCGTCAAAAGTATCTAATTGCGTATTGATTTGACCTGTAAGTTCATTTTTTACAGCAATATCTTGATCTGTAGGCGGAAAATCATCAATAGCCACTAAACTGTTCAAATGCCCTAGTTTATTATTCAAACGAATGGGAAAATTCAACGGATCCTGTCCGCTACGATTTTTGGTTTGGTACAAAGCTTTTTCTACCTCGCCAAATTTCTCTTTCATCATTTTAGCTTTCTCAACCAAAGCTTTAGTTTTGTCATTGTCTTTATATTGTTTGCTAAAGGCATCTAATTGCGCAGTAATTTTGCGTATTTTTTTGATGGATTGATGTGCCTTATCAATCGTGGTATTGATATCCGTTACAAAATCGAATTGCTTTTGCATATCAGCTATAGAAACCTCAGCTCTTGGATCTGGTAGTATTTTAAACTGTTGCGATTGGCTAGCCCCATTTACATTTAAAGCTACTTTATAATTTCCGGGCACGGCCTTGGCGCCATCAAGGCTTGCCCACCAAAGAATCATTCCCTCCAGTTTTTCAGAGCCTTTACCGCGGGTATCCCAGACATGGGTATTTCCACCTTTTTTAACCTTTAGCTTTTTCTTTTTTTCTTCGGATGTATTACTGTACGACGCTAAAGTATCACCTGCCATTGACAGATACGTTAATTGAATACTGTCTTTCTCTTTTACCTCTTTCAAATAAAAATGAGTCACTACACCGTTCGGATGATTCTGCCCTTCAGTTTTAGAAGGCTCTTTTCTCGCACGTCCTTTGGTACGGTAAGAATCTTTAGGTTGGTATACTATATTCGCCATCCCTTTTTTAGCAGCATCTAACTGATGTAAGACCGTTAAATCATCTAATATCCAAAGGCTTCGACCTTGTGTTGCTACAATTAGATTGTTGTCTTTAATGGTCAGATCAGTAATCGGAACAATAGGTAAGTTCATTTGAAACGCACTCCAATTACTTCCATCATCAAAAGAAATATACATGCCAGTTTCTGTTCCGGCATATAATAGCCCTTTTCGTTTAGGGTCTTCTCTGACTACACGCGTAAAATGTTCAGTATTGATTCCGTTGGTTATCTTACTCCATGTTTTTCCGTAGTCGGTAGTTTTGTATAAATAAGGTCTAAAATCACCTAACTTATATCGTGTTGCAGCAACATAACATGTGCCTTCATCAAAGGCGGAAGGTTCAATACTGTTAATCATGCTCCATTCAGGCATATTTGCAGGGGTAATATTCTCCCAATTGGATCCACCATCTTTAGTAACGTGAATTAAACCATCATCACTACCAACCCAAAGCAAGCCTTCTTTTAAAGGGCTTTCATTCGCTGCAAAAATGGTACAGTAATATTCTACACTAGTATTATCTTGGGTAATTGGGCCACCACTAGAAACTAGTTTTGTAGGGTCATTACGGGTAAGGTCATCGCTCAAGAGTGTCCAACTTTGCCCTTCATTTTCACTTACATGTACATGATTTGAAAAAGTGTATAATTTCTTCGGATTATGTCTGCTGAAAATAATAGGAAAATTCCATTGAAAACGATATTTCATATCCTCAGCACCGTGACCCATAGGATTGTCTGGCCATACGTTAATGCCTCGGACCGTATTTTTATCGTGATTTACGCGGGTAAGGAATCCGTCATAACTACCTCCGTATACAATATCATTATTAGTAGGATCTACTGCAATATGGGCTGATTCACCACCAGCAGTAGGCTCCCAATCATCTTCGCCAATACTACCGCCATCACTTCTATGATTGATACGCAACGTAGAATTGTCTTGCTGCGCCACATAAATACGATACGGAAAAGCATTATCGGTCGTCACCCGATAAAATTGTGCGGTAGGCTGATTATAATAGGTGCTCCAAGTCTCGCCAGCATCATATGAAATTTGCGCACCACCATCATCGCCAATAATCATACGATTCGCGTTTTCTGGGGAAATCCATAAATCATGATGGTCACCATGTGGCGCATTGAAGGTATTGAAACTCTTACCGCCATCAGTAGACCTATGATAGCGTACATTGAGCACATAAACCGTATTCTCATCTTCAGTATCTGCATACAAACGCGTATAATACCAAGCTCGCTGGCGTAATTTACGTTCGCTATTTACCTGTGTCCATTTTTCACCACCATCGTCACTACGATACAATCCGCCTTTTTCTTTGTTCTCAACTATCGCCCAAACACGTTCTGAATTTTTAGGGGAAACTGCTACGCCAATAATACCCAAAGTATCTTTAGGAAAGCCTTCGTTTTTAGAAATCTCTGTCCAGCTTTCACCACTATCGGTGCTTTTCCACAACGCAGAACCATCACCACCACTACTCAAACTATACGGGGTTCGTTTTGCTCGCCAAGTTGATGCATATAAAATTCTTGGATTATTGGGATCCAACACCAAATCAACCGCTCCCGCCTGATCATTTACGAAAAGTGTTTTCTTCCATGATTTTCCACCATCGGTACTTTTATAGATTCCGCGGTCTTGGGTAGGCTTATAAATATTTCCCAAAACGGCAGCATATAAAATATTAGCGTCTGTTGGGTGAATACGGATACGGGGTACATGTCGACTATTTTTGAGTCCGGCAGAGACCCATGTTTTACCTGCGTCTTCAGTTTTCCATATCCCATAGCCACTTGAAACATTACCACGTAGTGTTTTTTCTCCACCACCCACATAAATGACGTTCGGGTCGCTTTTAGCAACTTCAATCGCACCAATACTACCACCAAAAAAGCCATCAGAGATATTGCCCCAAGTACGGCCGCCATCAGTAGTTTTCCATACACCACCACCTGTAGCCCCAAAATAAAAGAGATTGGGTTCGTCTGGCACACCGGTTACCGCAGCAGAACGCCCACCACGAAACGGACCTACCAAACGGTACTCCATACTGGAATATAGATCTTCAGCGAATGAAGGCACTGCCTTTTTTATTTTATTTTTTCTTTGTGAGGATAACGTTAAGGGTACAAGAGAGAGTACCAGCACAAGTATGCTGATTTTACCGAGAATATTTTTCATTTTCAGAGTGTGTTAATTAGTCAGTTTAAAAGTAGTGAACTCAGGGATATTAAAAAAATGGTGTTTAGGAATATGCAGGTGTTAAAGTTGTGAGGGTTTTAGTATAGTACACTCTATCTATAATTCTTTCTATTTCATTCAATGGCATTATACCAAGTATCTGTACTTAAAAAATATTGGAATAGAATATCAGTGAATAATGCGGGTTAGAATCCTATTGTACTTTGTAAAATACATACATTTTATCTTACGACCTTGAAAATGCGGTGTTAGTATGGCGTTCAAAAGCCGACTATAGGGGCAACTGGATTTTAAAAAAATGCAACAAGAAACTATAAAAGTAGCTATTGTATCAGACGTGGCTTGCCCATGGTGTTATGTGGGAAAGCGCAGACTGGAAACCGCACTAAAGGAGTGGAAAGGTGCACCAGTGGAAGTAACTTGGCATCCGTTTCAGTTGGATCCCAACATTCCCGAATCGGGTTTTGACCGTGATACTTATCTCACCAATAAATTTGGCGATTTAGAACGTACCAAAGAAATGACGGATCGTCTTACCAAAATAGGGGCAGAAGAAGGCATCACCTTTAATTTCGGAGATAAATGGTTGGCGGTAAATACGTTGCCCTTACACCAATTAATGCATGTAGCGGAAGAAGAAGGTTTTAAAGCTGCCCTGAAAGAGCGCTTTTTAAAAGCTTATTTTGACGAAAACCTACATCTCAACGACACCAAAGTACTTATCAAAGTTATGTCCGAATACGGTTGGGATGCTGAAAAGACTACCCAAATTCTAGCCGATGATAACATTGCCTATGCAGTAAAGCAAGAGATTGCCCATTACCAACAACGTGGTGTTACCGGAGTTCCATTTTTTATTATCAATGACAAATATGGTATTAGCGGTGCGCAACCGCCAAGCGTATTTTTAGATGCTTTTGCTAGTGTAGCTCCTACTGAAAATATAGTTCAAGGTGAAAGTTGCGAACCTGATTCTGAAAATTGCTGAAATTAAGAGTATCTAATAGACCAATTATTTAGTTATCTTTAAACGGAGCATAAATAAAAGATCATGGTTTTTTTAAAAGGGTATTTTAAATATATTTCCCTACTTATAATTTCGCTTAGTTTCTTCACAAGCCCAACTCTTGCCCAAAGTACAGAATTCCTTTATGGAGATGCGCTACCAGATGCTCCTGAGTTAGCGGTAAGAGGAACGCATCAAGTAGGTGTACGAACCTTAGATATAGTAAACCCAAACCAAATAGACATCTTAAATTCAAAAGATGGCAAAGACCCCTTATATAATCGCTCTTTAACTATTGAAGTGTGGTATCCTGCTGAAACAACTACCGAAGCTTCGGTAATTTATGAAGAAGTAATGGGCATAAGAAATGATTCTCTTCGCCCTTTGATTCCCTTCACTTTTAAAGGCAGGGCAATAAGGAATGCTAAACCAAAGAGTACCTCAGAGGCCTATCCACTTGTTGTTGTTTCCCACGGCTATGTAGGCTCTCGCTATTTAATGACTTATCTCACCGAAAATTTAGCTTCAAAAGGATATATAGTCGTCGCTATAGACCATACAGATTCCACTTTTAAAGATGCCAATGCCTTTCATAGCACTTTGCTCAACCGCACAAAGGATATCAGGTTCACAATCAATGAAATGGAGCGTTTGGGTAAAGAAAATAGCAAAGATATGCTTACAGGACTTGTGGATACGGAACATACTGGTATTATTGGTTATTCCATGGGAGGGTATGGCGTATTAAATGTAGCTGGCGCAGGATATAGTGATGGTCTAACCGCCTTCTTTGAACAAATGTCAGGTGGTAGTTCTGCAATAGTAGACTTAGCAGCAAGTAATACAGAATATCAAAAACAGATTGATCCAAGAGTAAAGGCAGTAGTTGCTTTTGCCCCATGGGGAATGGAAAGAGGGGTTTGGGATGCAGAAGGTCTAAAGGGATTGAAAAAACCTACTTTTTTTATCGCCGGAAGCCAAGACGATGTTTCGGGATACGAAAAAGGCATTAAAGCTATTTACGAAGGAGCTGTTAACGCTGATCGATATCTGCTTACTTATAAAAATGCGCGTCATAATGTAGCTCCAAACCCTCCACCAGTGGAGTCATTAGCTCTAGGATTACATATAGGTGAATATTACCGTTATGCAGAACCGTCTTGGGATCAACGAAAAATTAATAATGTAAACCAGCACTTTTTAACCGCTTTTTTAGGGATTCACTTAAAAAAGCAAGATTTCTCAAAGTATTTAAAGTTACAAAAAAAATCTAATGAAAAGAATTGGACAGGCTTTAAACCAAGGTCTTCTACCGGAATGGAATTGCTGCATGCAAAACCTTTAGAGTGATTTTGTATGCTAGTGTCAAGTCAAATTGTGCGTCATTAAAAAACAGAACCAAAAATTGAAAATTCTACTAAAATTAATACTCAAAATAATCGTTTTTGTTTTTCTGACAGTTTTAACACAAATCGGAGGAATTGTTTATTTAATAAGTCTGATAATTTCAAAAAAATGGAATAAAAATCTAAAATTTAAAACGCTGATTATTTTCATTTGTCTTTATTTATTTTCGACACTTTTAATTGTTCCTTTAATTGCACCAACTTTCGGACGGGAAAAAATAAAACCAACGAATTATATGACTGTTTTGTTGAATAGAAATTATGTTAGGCCAAAACTAAATGAATTATTAAGCCAAACAGAAAAGGAGCTGAACGGAACAAAAATCGAAATTCATTATTTAGATGCAAATTTCCCGTTTATAAATAAATTTCCTCTTCTTCCTCATTTAAGCCATAATGACGGAAAGAAAATAGACATAAGTTTGGTTTACGAAACTACCAACGGAATAATAACAGACAAACAAAAATCTGTAAGTGGTTATGG
>QILY01000283.1 GCA_003232155.1 Maribacter sp. | reverse complement strand
GAGAATATTTTTAAAGCAGATGAGGCAGACTTTAAAACTCAAAAACATACGGTTTTTACAGATTCTAGTATTGAGTTTTCTGTGTTGAAGTAAAACGTAATTTAGAGAATTATGTATTTTCCTCGTAAGAAGATTTTAGGGGGTATAACTTGTTGTATTTGCAATTGTTGTTTTACTATTTAAAAGTAAACTACCTCGGGGCAAGCCTACGAGGCATTAAAAGGAATTCACCTTTTCATTTCGACGCAAGCCTGTCCGGCAGGCAGGCGCCGGAGTATTAAACCCACTGGTGGGAATAAAATTCTTGTTTAAATGTTTAGGTCATTAAAATTAATTTTTTGCCTCAGTCTTTTAATTAACCCTATAATACTGTTAAGTCAACAAAGGGAATTTGTTAATGGGAGATTGATAGATGAACAAACTCAAAACCCTATTCCTTTTGCATCCATACGAATGAAAAATAAGTCAATAGGGCTTATTTCGAATTTCGATGGAGGGTTTAAAATCCCTCTAGATTATAAAAAAGTTGGAGATACATTAGTAGTATCTAGTATCGGATATAAATCAAAAGAGGTTGTTTTATCAAGTCTACTCAAAAATCAAATAAATATAATATTTCTTGTAGAAGATGTTGAGGTATTAAAAGAAGTAGTAGTAACATCATCTAAAAAACGTAAGAGACTAAACGCAAATGAAATTGTTCGCTTAGCAATTAGTAAAATTGATGAAAACTTTCCCACTTCACCTTTTTCTTATGTTGGCTATTACAGAGATTATCAATTAAAAGATGGTAATTATTTAAACCTTAATGAAGCGGTTTTAGCCATTTTTGATTCAGGTTTTAATACTGAAGACCTAAAGAGCACAAAAATAAGAATATATAAATATCAAGAAAACCAAAATTTTACTAGAGATTCCATTTCTTCTCAAACCTATGATTACACCAATCATCGTAAAATTATTCCTAATGCCACTATAAGTGGTCGAATAGCCAATGAATACACTAGACTCAGATTACATGATGCTATTCGTAATTATAATATTTATACTTATTCATTTGTTGATCGTTTAGATCTTGACCTTGTAAAAAACCATAAACTTAGATTAAAAGCCGATACTTTTTTTGATAAAATTCCTCTTTACAAGATAAAGATTTCAAAAGTCCTTGGTAATGTTGAAATCATAGGTGAAATATATATTAACAAAACCAATTTTAGTATTCATAAGTTGGAATACGCAGTTTATGAAAAGAAGCCTTCAAAATATCTAAAAGAGCCATTTTCGAATACTGGAGTTTTAACATTGGAAAAAGGTAAGTTAGGAAAATTACTTTATAATATTAAAGTAGAATATCAAAGTTACAATGATAAGATGTATTTAAATTATATTTCTTTTAGTAATGCTTTTGACATTTTACTTCCTCCGAAGTTCGCTCCAATATCAGCAGAAATTGATAATGAAAAAAGACGCTTTGTACTTATTTTAAATAATCTTCCTTTAGAGAAAGATGCTTTGAATATTAAAAATTATAATTTGTCCTATCAAGAAAATAAATTGAATATAGACAAGATTGAAATTAATAAGAACAGGTTGTTTTTATACCCAAAAAATGCAAAGATGGTTTTTAATAAAAAACTAATTCAATATTTTAAAGACAGGAATAATAAGGGTGTCGCGATAGAAATAAAGAATGTCAGAGATATCTATGGAAATGTTGTAAATGAATCTGAAGCTGTAAATTATAATCAATTTAGAGAATTTTTTGTACAGCAACTTTCGATGAAGACCAAAATGCCTATGGATACATTGTATATGATAAAAACCATTCCTTTTGATGAAAATCAACCTATCGCTCCTATTGTAAATCTATCGGATTATTGGATGAACACTCCTTTAAAGCATTGAAAGCACCTGCTTGCGCCAGAAGGGTCAGTAAAACTATTTTTAAATTTCAAAATTGCCCCCTCGAGGGGTATAATACGTATGGTGATTAAAAAACAAAAGCGTATTGTTTTATTAAATTTTCAGAATTCTCTAGGATTTTAAAAGTTTCTGACTTTAATTTGTTCCTTCAAAGTTCAAACACGTATTGAATAGTTATCAAGAAAGGTGGAGGGATTAGACCCTTTGAAGCCTTAGCAACCCTTTGTTCCATACAAAGAAGGTGCTAAATTCTACTAGGCTAAATGAATTTTTAGTTTCTGGCAGATGACGAAAAACCAATTGCTTTCAGCAATTTTTCGTTTTCTTATAACTTTTTGATTTCACCTATCCGCATTGTCGGCAGGCAGGGTTGGCTTAACCGCCCCTTTCTTACGCCAAAGGCGTAATTCATACCCCTCCTTGAAAAGGAGAGGAGCTAAAAAATAATATAATAGATGCTATACCATATAAAATTAGCGAAATACACTACCATAAGTGGCGTAACCCAAGATATAGGGTTATCCTATCAACTATTTGGTAAAAAACTGTATTCTGCCCCCATCGTTCTGGTAAATCATGCACTTACAGGCAATTCTAATGTAACGGGCGAAGACGGTTGGTGGTCTTCTCTTATCGGAAAAGGTAAATGCATTGACACTGATGCGTACACGGTTCTTTCATTTAATATTCCCGGTAACGGCCATGATAGTTTTGTTATTGAAAATTATAAAGATTTTGTTGCAGGTGATATTGCACATATTTTTTTATCAGGATTAAAAGAATTAAAAATCGACCGTTTATTTGCCATTATCGGAGGCTCTTTAGGAGGTGGGATAGCTTGGGAAATGACAGCTTTAAACCCTAAGCTTACTGAACATTTGATTCCTGTGGCATCTGACTGGAAATCAACGGACTGGCTTATTGCAAATTGCCAAATTCAAGAACAATTTTTGGTGAATTCAAAACAGCCAGTGCACGATGCGCGCATGCATGCAATGCTGTGTTACCGTACTCCCGAGTCTTTTAAAGAACGGTTTAAACGGAGCACCAATGAAGAACTTCAAGTGTTCAATGTAGAAAGCTGGTTACTACATCATGGCGATAAGTTGCAAGAACGTTTTCAACTTTCTGCCTATAAATTAATGAATCAGTTGTTAAAGACTATTGATATTACTAGAGATGGTGAACAAAACTTTACCAAGCTTCAAAATAGTGATACCAACATTCATATTATTGGGGTAGACTCTGATATGTTCTTTACTGCTAAAGAAAACAAGGATACATTTAAGCAATTGACGCAAGCCAATAGTAATGTTACCTATGGTGAAGTACGATCAATTCATGGTCATGATGCGTTTTTGATAGCGTATGACCAAATGAAAAAATTGCTCAATCGTATTTTTAATCAGAACGAAAGTGCTAAAAAGGTAAAAACCCTGAAGTTTGGTGGTACCTCTTCTATACTTGAAAAAGCAGCTAATGGCGAAAATTATAAAAGCTTCCCATTTTGTCTGAATGCAAAATGAAACACATTACAAATATTATAAAGAGAAAACAATAGAATAAATCCTTGGCTTTGGTTACGCTCGGCCACCCATGTTTTATAAATAAAATAATGAACAAAAAATTCGAAACCAACGCCATACGAACTCAATTAGAACGTTCGCAAAATTTAGAACATTCGGTGCCTTTGTACCTAACTTCTAGTTTTGTGTTTGAAGATGCAGAAGATATGCGGGCTTCTTTTGCAGAAGAAAAAGAACGCAATATCTATTCGCGTTATTCGAATCCGAATTCATCTGAATTTATAGAAAAAGTATGTCAGATGGAAGGAGCTGAAGCTGGTTTTGCTTTCGCATCAGGTATGGCAGCTGTATTTTCTACATTGGCGGCATTATTGGATAGTGGTGACCATATTCTTTCTGCAGGAAATATTTTTGGTTCTACACATTCCCTTTTCAATACCTTTTTTCCTAAATGGAATATTTCGCATAGCTATTTTAAGATTGATGATTTTGACTCTATCGAAAATTTAATCACTCCAAAAACCAAATTGATTTATGCCGAATCACCAACGAATCCAGGGGTCGATATTTTAGATCTGGAAGCTTTGGGTATAATTGCAAAGAAGCACAATTTAACTTTGGTGATAGATAATTGTTTTGCATCACCCTATCTACAACAACCTATCAAGTTTGGAGCGGATTTAGTAATCCATTCAGGTACGAAATTGATGGACGGTCAAGGAAGGGTCTTGGCCGGAATTACTGTAGGTAGTACCGAATTGATAGAAAAAGTATACCGCTTTTCAAGAATAACAGGTCCGGTCTTATCTCCTTTTAATGCTTGGGTGCTTTCAAAGAGTCTAGAAACACTAGCAGTACGTGTAGATAGGCATTGCGAAAATGCAATGAAACTAGCTGAATTTTTAGAAGGGCATACGAATGTGAATTGGGTGAAATATCCGTTCCTGAAATCGCACCCCATGTATGAAGTTGCTAAAAAGCAAATGAAAGCTGGCGGCTGCGTAGTTGCTTTTGAGCTAAGAGGCGGACTCCAAGCCGGTCAAAAATTCTTTGATTCCATTAAATTATTATCCCTATCAGCAAACTTAGGAGATTCAAGAAGCATTGTAACACACCCAGCATCTACCACACATAGTAAATTGTCTACCGAGGAAAGAGCGGAAACAGGTATTACTGACGGTATGGTTCGTGTCTCAGTTGGCTTGGAGCATATTGATGATATTATTAGTGATATAACGCAAGCATTGAGATAGTTGATTACTTGTAAAATCCTATTTGGTCTAACGAGAATACTAATTTTCCCTATCTTAGCCCTATGCTGTCCAAAAAGACAAAATACGGATTAAAAGCACTTACTTTTCTAGCTTCACGAAAGGAGAAAGAGCCTGTACAAATTGCAGAGATTGCAAAGCAGGAAAATATTTCACAAAAGTTTTTAGAAAGTATTTTGCTCTCTCTTAGAAAAACTGGTTTTTTGGGTTCCAAAAAAGGAAAGGGAGGGGGATACTACCTTATAAAAGATCCGAAAGAGGTTTTAATGACAGATGTTATGCGCGTCTTGGAAGGACCGATAGCCATGGTGCCATGTGTTAGCCTTAATTTCTACGAGAAGTGTGATGATTGCCCAGATGAGAAATCTTGCTCAGTCAACAAATTAATGCTAAAGGTGCGAGATGCTAATCTTGCGGTATATAGAAACAGTACGCTAGCAGACTTAGTTTAATACGTTTCCAACTTCTTTTGTAATCCAAGATATTTCCCATTATTAAATTCGAAATGAATTGTACCAAACACTAAGATATTAGTACAAATTATAGCTATTTTTAATTAACCTACTAAATCTATAGGATAATTATATTTTTTATATTGTTTTTAACGTTTGATTCTGGAATAAGTTCTATTTTTAAATATCCTATTAAATCTATAGGATAATAGATTTATAAATAAAAACATGATTGCTGATCAGTTAATTTTAGATAAAAAGGTAACAAAATCAACCTTTGACGATGATAAAAAATCTGAAAAACCCATTCGAAGTATTGCTAAAGCTTTAAGTTGGAGGGTTATTGGAACCCTTGATACCCTACTTATATCGTATTTGTTAACTGGTGAAATAGCGTTAGCCGCATCAATTGCATCCATAGATTTTTTAACTAAAATGGTATTGTATTTTTTTCACGAACGTCTTTGGAATATGGTAAAGTGGGGTAAATAAAACAAAAGGCATGATATTTACAGAACAACAAATCGCAAAATTAAATTACCAGTTTAAGGGTATTTCCCCTGTTGAAATTATTTCATGGGCGGTAAAGAACGCTAAGAAAGCAGTAGTTACTACTAACTTTCGACCGTATGAGGTTGCGATTTTGTATGCAGTTTCTGAAGTAAAAAACGAAATACCTGTAGTATGGTGTGACACCGGTTACAATACGCTGAATACCTATAAACATGCCGAAGAGTTAATAGCTATTTTAAAGCTGAACATTGATTTATATGTACCTCAACAAACTACAGCACATAGAGATGTAGTACTTGGAATACCTCAAATTGACGATCCAAAACATGCCGAATTTACAGAACAAGTAAAATTAGAACCATTTAGAAGAGCGATGGCTGCGCATCAACCTGATGTGTGGTTTACAAATTTGCGTAAGGGTCAAACCGCACATAGAGATTCATTAGATATTTTAAGTTTGAGTACAGATGGGGTATTAAAAATATGCCCATTTTATCATTGGAACGATGCTCAACTTGATACCTACCTAGCACAAAGAAATTTACCGAACGAACATGCATATTTTGATCCCACCAAGGTTTTAGAAAATCGAGAATGCGGTTTACATACCTAATTTAGTTGACAGTTGTTGGTTGACAGTTGTTGGTTGACAGTTGTTGGTTAATGGTTGTTAAATAAAAAACATAGCTATTAACGGACAACGGACAACGGACAACGGACAACGGACAACGGACAACCATTTGCATTATTATGAAAGATACATCACATATTAATCCTTTAGAAAATGAAGCCATCTATATTTTTAGAGAGGTTACTGCTCAATTCGAGAAGCCTGTACTTTTATTTTCTGGAGGTAAAGATTCGATAACATTGGTTCGTTTAGCACAAAAAGCATTTTGGCCAGCGAAAATTCCTTTTCCACTAATGCATATTGACACAGGTCACAACTTTCCAGAAACTATAGAATTTCGGGATCGATTGGTAGAAGAATTAGGATTGGAACTCATTGTCAGAAATGTTCAAGATTCTATTGATGCTGGTAAAGTTAAGGAAGAATCTGGAAAATATTCCAGTCGAAACTCACTTCAAACTACCACGTTATTAGACGCTATTGAAGAATTTAAGTTCGACGCATGCATTGGTGGTGCACGAAGAGACGAAGAAAAAGCAAGGGCTAAAGAACGTATTTTTTCCGTTCGCGATGATTTTGGTCAATGGGATGAACGTAACCAACGCCCTGAATTATTCGATATGTTAAACGGACAAATTGAATTGGGACAAAACGTTCGCGTTTTTCCAATTTCCAACTGGACGGAATTAGATGTTTGGTCGTATATCGAAAAAGAGGAAATGGAAATCCCATCCATCTACTTTGCACACAAACGAAAGGTGTTTTTAAGAGACGGACTGATTTGGTCGCATTCTGATTATGTATTCCAAGAAGATGACGAAGAGGTATTGGAAAGAATGGTGCGGTTTAGAACCGTAGGTGATATGAGTTGTACAGCAGCTGTCTTTTCAGAAGCGGCTGACATTGAATCTGTAGTGCAAGAAATTAGAGATTCAACAATATCAGAAAGAGGAGCTCGAATCGATGACAAACGGTCAGAAGCGGCTATGGAAAAAAGAAAACAACAAGGATACTTTTAATAGGGTTGACAGTTGTTGGTTGTTCGTTCACAGAAAAACGAAAATAGCAAACCGACAACCATCAACCGACAACAAGCAACCAAAATGGAAGTACTAAAAATAGCAACAGCAGGAAGCGTAGATGATGGTAAAAGCACCTTGATAGGCAGGTTATTGTATGATACAAAATCATTAACAACCGATAAACTAGAGGCTATTGAAAAAACGAGTAAACAAAAGGGATATGATTATTTAGATTTCTCTTTGGCAACTGACGGTTTGGTTGCAGAGCGAGAACAGGGCATTACGATTGATGTAGCCCACATATATTTTTCAACAGCCACCAAGAGTTATATCATTGCAGATACGCCTGGTCACGTAGAATATACTCGAAATATGGTAACGGGAGCTTCGACTTCACAAGCAGCAATTATTTTGATTGATGCAAGAAAGGGAGTTATCGAACAAACCAATCGACATTTTTTCATCAATAATCTTTTGCGAATCAAAGAGGTTGTAGTGGCCATTAATAAAATGGATTTGGTAGACTTCTCTGAAGAAAGATACAATGAAATAAAAGCTGATTTCGAACAGTTGATAGAGAAACGTGATTATCAAGGACAGAAAATTACGTTTATTCCGGTTAGCGCTTTAAAAGGAGATAATGTGGTCAATAAATCGGCAAACACTTCTTGGTACAAGGGTGAAACCTTATTGGAGCATTTGGAAGGTCTAGATTTGGCTGCTGTTTCTAATATAGGAACACCACGATTTCCAGTACAATATGTAGTTCGTCCTAAAACAGAAAATTTTCACGATTTCAGAGGTTTTGCTGGTAAAGTGTATGGTGGTGAATTGAGTGTAGGCGATGAGGTAGTGGCATTACCATCACAAACCAAGTCAAAAATTAAAGAGATTTATTTCTATGATAAAAAGTATGAAACTGCTTCAAGGCGTTCATCGGTTACCATTACTTTAGAAGATGAAATCAATGTAAGTAGGGGAGATATGTTGGTAAAAGTTGACGATTTACCTAGTATTGAAAAACAATTTACAGCTACAATTTCTTGGATGGATTCGCAAGATCTAACTCTTGGCAGCAAATACATCGTACAGCATGGTGTCAATAAGGTATTGGCAAAAGTGGATAATATTCATCATAAAATTAATCCTGATTATTCTGGCATTGATACCGATACTAAGGTTTTAGGTATGAATGATATAGCGCAAGTAACCTTTAAATTGAATAAACCCATTTTTTACGATGCTTTTAAAGATCATCGTACCAATGGCTCTTTTATTCTGATTGATACGCAATCAAATAGTACGGTAGGAGCGGGGTTTATACAATAGGATATTCGCAAAGACCATTATACGGTATAAGTACATAAGTGTTTTATAAATTCCTATTTATCCTATAGGAATTAAAGATTAATAAAATAGATGCCTAGCACCTTGACACTAAAAAAGTATGCAAAGTTTTAGAACAGAAATAGAGAACCCAGTAGTTGAAAATGATATTTTGGAACTTGAGCGTAAAATACGCCAATTCAAAGAAGGTGATTTGGATGAAGAAAAATTCCGAAGTCTGAGACTTGCTCGTGGGGTTTATGGTCAGCGTCAACAAGGCGTGCAAATGATTCGAATCAAACTACCGTACGGAAAAGTAACCTCAAAACAGTTACATCGCATTTGTGATGTTTCTGATGAGTATTCGACAGGGCGTTTGCACATCACAACGCGCCAAGATCTTCAAATTCATTATGTTGATTTAGATAGAACTCCAGAGCTGTGGGCAGAGCTAGAAAAAGATGAGGTTACGCTCCGTGAAGCCTGTGGAAACACCGTTCGAAACGTTACGGCTAGCGAAACTGCTGGTATTGATGTTGACGAACCTTTTGATGTTTCTCCGTATGCAGAGGCATTGTTCAAGTACTTTTTGAGAAACCCGATTAGTCAAGAAATGGGTAGAAAGTTCAAAGTTTCTTTCTCTGCGAGTGATGCTGATACTGGACTTTCCTATATGCATGATTTGGGTTTTATTGCAAAAATTCAAGATAGTGTAAAAGGATTTAAAGTGATGCTCGGCGGTGGTTTGGGTTCACAACCGCGACATGCAGATGTACTTTTCCAATTTCTTCCGTCAGAAAAGATAATTCCTTTGATGGATGGAGTGATTCGTGTTTTTGACCGCTATGGCGAGCGTAAAAGTAGGGCTAAAGCGAGAATGAAGTTCTTATTAAAAGATGTTGGATTAGGTGGGTTCAGAACACTTTTAGTTGAAGAGCAAGAGGCAGTTCCTTATAAAATATTTCCTATTGACGCATTAGCTTATCCAAAAATAAAGGTATCGAACGAGAGTGCACCGAAAGTAGAAGTAGTAGATGAAATTGCTTTTGAAAAATGGAAATCAACCAATTTGGTGGCCCAAAAGCAAGGGGGTTACGTAGCTATTGGAATCAAAGTTTTGTTAGGAGATTTCTATACAGATAAAGCAAGGCTACTAGCAAACTTAGTGGAAAAATATGCTGCGGGTGAAATTCGATTATCATTACGACAAAATATTTTGATTCCCTATGTTAGAGAAGATTTGGTTCCTTTTTTCTACACAGAATTGAAAAAATTAGGCTTCGCTGAAACAGGCTACAACACAGCATTAGACATTACCGCTTGCCCAGGAACGGATACTTGTAATTTAGGTATTTCTAGCAGTACCGGAATCGCTGAGGAATTAGAACGTCTTATAAAAGCAGAATACCCGCAGTATATCAGCAATTCTGATGTAGTCATTAAGATAAGTGGCTGTATGAATGCCTGTGGTCAGCATAACATGGCCAATATCGGTTTTCAAGGGATGAGTATTCGAACTAAAGATAAATTAGTTGCTCCAGCTCTTCAGGTGTTATTAGGTGGAGGAAATATTGGAAATGGCGAAGGACGCTTTGCAGATAAAGTAGTCAAAGTGCCTAGTAAAAAAGGTCCGGAAGCATTGCGCTTGATTCTTGATGATTTTGACGCCAACGGAAATGGTCGAACCTATGCCGATTATTATGCTGAAAAAGGAGAACATTACTTCTATGATTTTCTAAAACCACTTACCAATATTGAAAATTTAACTCAAGAAGATTTTATCGATTGGGGAACCGAAAAACGCTACGAAAAAGCGATCGGAATAGGCGAATGTGCCGGTGTAGTCATAGACCTGATTGCAACCTTACTTTTAGAAAGTCAGGAAAAAATACAGAATGCCCAAGTGGCATTTGAATCGAGTAAGTGGTCAGCAAGTATCTATCATTCCTATTCTTCAATGATAAACACGGCCAAGGCCATGTTAACTTCAGAAAATGTGAAAGTGAATACACACCGTAGTATTATTAAAGACTTTGACGAGAAATTCTTGAAATCGGGAAGAATGCACACCAATGGTGGATTCGAAGAATTGACACTCCAAATAAACAAAAATAAACCTACTAAAGAATTTGCAGAAAGTTATTTGAATAGCGCATTAGAGTTTTTGGCGAAGGTGGAGTTATTCAGGAAAAAAGAATTGGAAAATGTATAATGAAGCAAAACTAACAGTTGTTGGTGCTGGTCCGGGTGATGTTGAATTAATCACTTTAAAAGCAATCAAAGTTTTACAAGCAGCAGATGTCGTTTTATATGATGCTTTGGTTGATACCGCATTGTTGGAATATGCAGCTCAAGCAGAGCAAATTTTTGTAGGCAAGCGAAGAGGTTGTTATTCATATCAGCAAGATCAAATTAATGAATTGATTGTGAGTCGGGCGAAAAGTCGCGGACATGTAGTTCGTTTAAAAGGGGGAGATCCTTTCGTTTTTGGTAGAGGTTCGGAAGAAATAGAATATGCAGCAGGGTATGGCTTAGTAGTAGCTATGGTCCCAGGAGTTTCATCATGTCTGTCCGTACCCGCTGCTCAAAATATTCCCGTGACCAAGAGAGGTTCGGCAGAGAGTTTTTGGGTAATTACAGGTACTACAAAAGAACACAAACTGTCAAATGATATTCAGTTGGCTGCTAAATCAAGCGCGACGGTTGTGATTTTAATGGGAATGTCAAAACTACAGCAAATAGTAGAACTTTTCAAAAAGGAAGGAAAATCAGAAACACCCATTGCTATTATTCAAAACGGTACAAGAGCAGATGAAAAGGTCGGTTTAGGAACAATAGCAACCATTGAAGCTATAGTAGCAAAGAAACAATTGGCCAATCCTGCAATTATAATCATCGGTGAAGTAGTTAATCACAGGTCTAGAGTATTGAAAATTCAAAGTACGTATAACCAATCTGAAATTGAACTGGTATAATGGAACGAAATAATCTCTACCCTATATTTCTCAAAACCGTAAATCTACACGTACTGATTGTAGGTGGAGGAAATGTAGCTGAAGAAAAATTGACCTTTTTAACCAAATCGAGTCCTGATGCAAAAGTAACTATGGTTTCGCCTATGTTTCGAGAAGCAACAAAAGAATTGGCTGAAAAATACGATGTAGTGTTGATTACTGATAAATACCAGGAGAACTATTTAGTAGGAAAGCATCTGGTTGTTGCAACAACTGATAAACCTGAGGTAAATGTTCAGGTCTACAATGACTGTAGAAAGTTAGATAAGTTGGTGAATGTAGCAGATAATCCACCCTACTGTGATTTTTACATGGGAGGTATAGTTACGAAAGGCAATGTCAAAATCGCTATTTCTACGAACGGAAAATCACCAACTACAGCAAAAAGACTTCGTCAGTTTTTTGAAGAAGTTATTCCGGAAGATATTAGCAAGATGGTACAAAATTTGAACGATTATAGAAAAACGATAAAAGGCGATTTTGAGCAAAAAGTGGATAAAATGAACGAAATAACCTCAAAATTGGTCGAAAAAATTTAAAAAAACAAAGAAAATGATAAAAACAGATATACTAATAATAGGCGCAGGCCCAACCGGTCTCTTCACCGTTTTCGAAGCAGGACTGCTAAAATTGAAATGTCATTTGATAGATGCATTGCCACAACCTGGTGGACAATGTTCTGAGATTTATCCGAAGAAACCCATCTATGATATTCCGGCATTTACGGAAATATTAGCCGGTGATTTGGTAGATAACCTTATGGGTCAAATAAAACCATTCGAACCCGGATTTACCATGGGCGAGCGTGCTGAAACCTTAGATAAACAAGAAGATGGGTCGTATGTAGTAACTACCAATAAAGGAACAGGGCACCAAGCCCCAGTTGTTGTCATCGCTGGTGGATTAGGTTCTTTCGAACCAAGAAAACCCCCCATTGAAAATATTCAAGATTTTGAAGATAGAGGTGTAGCATACATAATTAAAGACCCCGAGGTATATCGAGATAAGAAGGTCGTCATTGCAGGCGGAGGAGATTCGGCACTAGACTGGGCGATCTATCTAACTGATGTGGCTTCTGAAGTATCTTTGGTTCACAGAAGAAATGAGTTTCGCGGGGCATTAGATTCGGTTGAAAAGGCATCTGAACTAGCTAAATTGGGTAAGATCAAACTATTTACCAAAGCTGAGGTTAAAAAACTCTATGGAGATGAAAAACTAGAAGCAGTTGTTATTAAACACAATGACGTTGAAAAAGGAGAAACTTATTTAGAAGTGGACGAATTTATTCCACTTTTCGGACTCTCACCGAAGCTAGGTCCAATTGGAAATTGGGGACTAGATATAGTAAAAAATGCCATAAAAGTGAACAATGCGAAAGACTACCAGACTAATATCCCTGGGGTATTTGCCATTGGTGATGTCAATACCTACGAAGGTAAATTGAAATTAATATTATCGGGTTTTCATGAAGCTGCTGTAATGTGTCAATATGCATATCAAATCATAAATCCCAATAAACGATATGTGATGAAATATACCACGGTAGGCGGGGTGGAAGGTTTTGATGGTTCAAAGAAAGAAGCTAAAAAAGAAGTGGTACAAAGTATTTTATAGCATTTTTCGTTTTAATTAGTCATAAACCCTTCAATTACAAAAATTGCGGAATTTCATTTTAAAAGAAACGGACACAAAAAATGAAGCTATTATTTGGTTTTCATTACGTTGTGACGTTACTTTGTACTCAGTTCATACAAACATTGAAATCGTTATCAAGAAAGGCGGAGGGATTAGACCCGATGAAGCCTTAGCAACCCTTTAACTCTAAAGAAGGTGCTACGTTCTACTGCTTGCTGAATTCGTTTCAGTATTTCGGCAGATAACAAAAGAAAAAGACAAGTCGTCTATACTTTTCCTTACTTGATAATTTACATAGCCAATTCATTATTTTTGGCGGTTATTTTATGGTAAATATCAAAGACATATTACAAAAAAGAATTTTAGTGCTCGATGGTGCGATGGGCACCATGCTGCAGCGCTATAAATTTCAAGAGGAAGACTTTCGAGGCGAGCGTTTTGCAGCTTGGAAACATCCACTTCAAGGAAACAATGATCTGTTATCATTGACCCAACCCGAAGCCATTGCAGAAGTTCATAGAAAGTATTTTGCAGCGGGTGCTGATATTGTCGAGACGAATACGTTTTCAGGAACAACCATTGCCATGGCCGACTACCACATGGAGGATTTGGTTTATGAACTAAATTATGAATCTGCTAAAATTGCTAAGAAAGTAGCTAACGAATTCACAGCTAAAGAACCTAATAAGCCTCGATTTGTTGCTGGGAGTATTGGTCCTACCAATAAAACAGCCAGCATGTCTCCAGATGTTAATGATCCTGGTTTTCGAGCGGTATCATTTGATGAATTACGTATCGCTTATAAACAACAAGTAGAAGCATTGTTAGATGGTGGCGCGGATATTCTTTTAGTAGAAACCATTTTCGACACACTAAATGCCAAAGCAGCACTTTTTGCGATTGAAGAAGTGAAGGAAGAACGAAATATTGATGTGCCTATTATGGTGAGTGGTACCATTACCGATGCTTCAGGAAGAACCTTATCAGGTCAGACGGCTGAAGCATTTTTAATATCGATTTCTCATATTCCCATTTTATCCGTTGGATTTAATTGTGCTTTAGGAGCGAATCAATTAGTTCCTCATCTAGAAGTTCTGTCAAGCAGAACAGAACATGCTATTTCAGCACATCCGAATGCGGGGTTGCCCAACGCTTTTGGAGAATACGATGAATCTCCAGAACAAATGGCAGCGCAAATTAAAGAGTATGTTGAAAAAGGATTAGTGAATATAGTTGGGGGATGTTGTGGAACCACTCCTGAGCATATTAGGGCAATTGCGGAATTGGTGAAGAAATATGATCCGAGAGAGTTGACAGTTGTCGGTTGATGGTTGTCGGTAAATAATGTAAAAATGGAATATACAGCATTGGAAGTTTGGAGAGAAGCTAGAGTTTTGGTGAATTCAATTTATCAAATATCAAAAGCTTTTCCGAAGGAGGAAATTTATGGATTAACTAGCCAAATACGCCGATGTGCTATATCTATTCCTTCGAATATTGCAGAAGGTTGTGGAAGAAGAACATCAGCAGATACCATTCAATTCTTACATATTTCCAGAGGGTCTTTGTATGAATTGGAAACCCAATTGTACATTGCATTAGACCAAGGATATCTGAACAAGGAAGATTTTGATAAGCTATTCATTCAGATTTTAAAATGCAAAAAGCTCATTAACGGATTTATCAAATATTACAAAAAGAATAATTGATGACTCAGGGCAATTCACACATACCAACAACTGACAACCGACAACGAACAACTAGATACCTGAAATTAAGTGGACTAGAACCACTAGTCGTTACGCCCGAAACTAATTTCATTAATGTTGGAGAACGCACAAACGTTGCTGGTTCTAAGAAATTCTTAAGACTCATCAAAGAAGAGAAGTTTGAAGAGGCCTTAGATGTAGCCCGTCATCAGGTTGAAGGTGGAGCCCAAATCATTGATATCAATATGGATGATGGGTTGATCGATGGTAAAAAAGCCATGGTCAAATTCTTGAATTTGGTGATTGCCGAACCTGATATTGCTCGCGTGCCTATTATGATCGATAGTTCTAAATGGGATATTATTGAGGCTGGTCTTCAAGTAGTGCAAGGCAAATGTGTAGTGAACTCTATTAGTTTAAAGGAAGGAAAAGAAGAGTTTGTTCACCATGCCAAGTTGATAAGGCGCTACGGTGCAGCAGTCATAGTAATGGCTTTTGATGAGGTAGGGCAGGCAGATAATTACGACCGGCGTATTGAAATATCAAAACGTTCGTATGATATTTTGGTAAACGAAGTTGGTTTTGCACCAGAAGATATCATTTTTGACCTTAATATATTTCCTGTTGCTACAGGAATGGATGAACATAAGCGCAATGCGCTTGATTTTATCCAAGCTACCAAGTGGGTACGTGAAAACCTTCCGCATTGTAGTGTCAGTGGCGGGGTGAGTAATGTGTCTTTTAGCTTTAGAGGAAATAATCCAGTGCGTGAAGCCATGCACTCCGCTTTTCTATATCATGCGATACAGGCAGGTATGAATATGGGGATAGTTAATCCTGCTCTATTGGAAATATATGATGATATTCCGAAAGACCTTCTAGAACATGTAGAAGATGTTATTTTAAATAGAAGGGATGATGCCACCGAGCGCCTGCTAGATTTTGCAGAATCTGTTGTAGGTACGGCAAAAGAAAGTAAAGTAGACTTGTCATGGAGAGAAGAACCCTTACAAAATAGAATCACAAGAGCCTTAGTTAAGGGTATTGACCAATATATTGTTGAAGATATAGAAGAAGCAAGACAAGCAGCGGATAAACCCATTGAAGTCATCGAAGGGAACCTTATGACAGGAATGAACGTAGTAGGCGATCTTTTCGGAAGCGGAAAAATGTTCTTGCCACAGGTAGTAAAATCTGCCCGGGTAATGAAAAAAGCGGTGGCCCACCTACTCCCATATATTGAAGAGGAGAAGTTGAAAAACCCCCAAGAGGGAGACACAAAGGGAAACGGAAAAATACTAATGGCTACCGTGAAAGGCGATGTACATGATATTGGTAAAAACATTGTGAGTGTAGTATTGGCCTGCAACAACTATGAAATTGTGGATTTAGGTGTTATGGTACCACCAGAAAAAATTATCAATGCTGCTATAGAACATAATGTTGATGTTATTGGTTTAAGTGGCTTAATTACCCCATCATTGGATGAGATGGTCTTTTTAGCCAAAGAAATGCAACGTCAAAATTTTAAAGTGCCTTTATTGATAGGTGGTGCTACAACTAGTAAAGCGCATACTGCCGTGAAAATAGACCCTCAGTACAATAGTGCTGTAGTGTATGTAAACGATGCTTCAAGAGCAGTGACCGTTGTAGGGGATTTGCTGAAAAATGAAAGCTCAGAAGCTTATAAGAGCGGAATTAAACTGGATTATGATGAATTCAGGGATAAGTTTTTAAAAAGGACTAAGAAGAAGGAATATAAGACTATTGAAAAAGCGAGGGAGAATAAGTTCAAAATCGATTGGGATACCGCTGCAATAGTAAAACCTAACAAATTAGGCATCCAAGTTATTGAAGATTTAGAGCTAGAAAAACTGATAGATTTTATTGATTGGTCCCCCTTTTTTAGAAGTTGGGATTTACATGGAAAATATCCGGACATTCTAACAGATGATGTTATAGGAGAGCAAGCAAGAGAACTTTTTGCAGATGCTCAAGAAATGCTCAATGGGATAGTTGGCGAAAAGCAGTTAAGGGCCAAAGCTATTTTCGGATTATTCTCTGCAAATACTATCAATGACGACGATATAGAGGTAACTTATTCCCCCCTTTCGGCGGAGGTGCCCACAGGGCAGAAGGGGGTTTTTCGAACCCTTCGCCAACAATTAAAAAGAAGAGAGGGCATTGCCGATTTCGCATTGGCAGATTTTATAGCACCGAAAGAGTCTGGAAAACAAGATTATATAGGTTGTTTTTGTGTAAGTACAGGTTTTGGCACTGCTGAATTGGCTGCGGAATATGAAAAAAATTTAGATGATTACAGTTCAATTATGGTTAAAGCTTTAGCAGATCGTTTGGCTGAGGCCTTTGCAGAATATTTGCATAAAGAAGTGCGAATGAAGCATTGGGGCTATTCCGCAGATGAAGGTTTATCTAATGCTGAATTGATTAACGAATCTTATAAAGGAATTCGCCCCGCACCAGGTTACCCAGCTTGCCCAGACCATTTGGAAAAACTCACCATTTGGGACATATTACAAGTAGAAGAAAATATTGGGGTACAATTAACGGAGAGTTTGGCCATGTGGCCGGCAGCATCGGTTAGTGGTTATTATTTTGGAAACCCCGAAGCCCGTTATTTTGGACTAGGGAAAATAAAAGAAGATCAAGTAACCGATTTTGCCAATAGAAAGGGAATTGCTTTGGAAAAGGCTGCGAAATGGCTGGCGCCAAATATTGCGGATGACTAAAACTTAAGACCTACAAGGTCAAAAAAGACCTTGCGGGTTAAATAAGAATTTCAATTTAGATGAAAGTAACAGACCATATAAAAGAAGCTAAAGGAAAAACCTTGTTTTCCTTTGAAATAATTCCTCCGGTAAAAGGCAGGAATATTCAAGAATTGTATAATAATATTGATCCGTTGATGGAATTCAAACCTCCGTTTATTGATGTGACTACTTCTAGAGAAGAGTATGTGTATATTGACCGATCTGGCTTGTTAGATAAAAAGCTAACGCGTATGCGACCTGGTACGGTAGGTATATGTGCATCTATCAAACATAAATACAGCGTTGATACTGTGCCCCATGTGCTATGCGGTGGTTTTACGAAAGAAGAAACGGAGTATTTATTGGTTGATTGTCATTATTTAGGCATTGACAATGTTATGGCTTTGCGAGGTGATGCCATGCTTGAACAAAAGTATTTTGAGCCTACAAAAGGTGGACACCCATTCGCCGTTGATCTGGTAGCTCAGATTCAGGATCTGAATTGTGGAAAATACCTACATGAAGTCATTGAAACTGACGATTGTGCTGATTTTTGTATTGGTGTTGCAGGCTATCCTGAAAAACATTTAGAATCTCCTTCTTTAAAATCAGATTTAAAAAGATTGAAAGAAAAAGTAGATGGCGGTGCTGATTATGTAGTGACGCAGATGTTTTTTGATAATCAAAAATATTTTGAGTTTGTAAACGCGGTCAGGAAAATAGGAATTAATGTGCCTATAATTCCGGGTATTAAACCTATTGCGATAAAGTGGCATTTACAATTGTTACCGCAAGTATTTCGTATTGATTTACCACAAGATTTGATTGATGCTGTTGATGCTTGTGAAAATAATAAAGGGGTGCGTCAGGTGGGTATTGAGTGGGCCATTCAACAATCAAAAGAGTTAAAAGCTGCTGGTGTGCCCGTATTACATTACTATTCAATGGGTAAATCAGACAATATACAGGCGATAGC
>QILY01000043.1 GCA_003232155.1 Maribacter sp. | reverse complement strand
TACTTCTTTTTCTAAAAAAGCACCTACTTGCTCACCTATCTGCACAGGATTACCTTTTACAAATCGCAGCATAGGGAATACCACTACCGTGATATCGCCCTCAAAATCTTTTCGGGTAGGTTGAAATTCTACCGATGGCAAATCCGTTGAAAATAAAGAAGAAACTGCTTCTTTAACTTTTGCTTCTAAAACGTTTTGAATATTCATTTATTGGAATTGTATCAAGCTGCAAAACTAATCAATTTTGGAGTTTTTAATAACAGGACCTCAGCAATACGCATGCTTTTCGTAAATACCCCTGCGCCAAGAGCGCAGGCTGTTCTTGCCGGTCTTATAAAAACAAGATATCTATTAAAATCATTTTGTAGTTTTAAAATCAGCTGAGTTCAACCCATAAGTGCAACACACTTATAGTTTAGGACTTCAATCGGGTTATTATAATTAAACTTTCTAATTGGTCTGTAATTTAGCAATTTTTCTACTTCTTTTATTCTCTTTATTTTAACCTTTCTAAGGTCTGTTTTCTTTGGGAAGAAGCGCCTAATGACACCTATTCTGTTTTCCACAGTTCCTTTATCTTGAGATGTATAGGGTCTTGTGAAGTATGTTTTTGCATTAAGGTCTTTTCCGATTTTATAATGATAAGCAAACTCTTTTCCATTATCAAATGTTATAGTCTTAATCCAAGATGAGTCAAAATTTGTAAGTCTTTTGTGCATTTTTTTATAGACTTCATCTGCATTTTTGCTGTAGAGTTTCTCTATCATAGTTACTAGGGTTGTTCTATCTGTCATTACTAATAATGCTGATTTATGATTGCTTCCCATCATTAAATCTACTTCTATGTCTCCAATACGAGAACGGTTATTTACAATTTCAGGACGCTCGTCTATTCCTTACAAGGGGGGCAGGCGCTCCGACATTAATTATGGAGTCCTTTTTTGAGAATAATGATTTAAGGCGAAATCGAGATATCGTTTTAATGGATCAGCGAGGTACAGGTCGTTCCAATGCAATATGTGATGATTTTGGTTCAAAAATGTTTAATGTACTAGCAAAAACCTAACTCCTGATGAAGAATATATAGAATCATTAAAGCTTTTGGAAGAATGTAAAGGCATTGTCCAAGAACAGCAAATAGATGTATCTGCTTATAATAGTAGAGAAAATGCTACAGATTATGAAGATTTACGAAAACATTTAGGTTACGATAAATGGAAGTTATCTTGTTTGTAAATTTATAGAGGTATTCTTGGAAAAGATAAAAAGTGAATATTAAAGAGCATTTTCAAGCATTTTTTTTTGATCTTCCAAGTCAATTGCATGATATAATGCCGTAAACGCCGCAGAGATCCACATAACTGCAACAAACGCACCTACAATAAAACAAATCATACCAGCAATAAAAACAGGAATAGCTAGCAAGCCCATTCCAAAAATTCTCCAACCATGACCTCTAGTCATTTGCCAACTTTTTTCGACCGCTGCAACTGGATCTAAATCTTTGTCCATTACTAAAAGAGAAACAAATGCCAATCTGCATAATAAAATAATACCTGGTACAATTAGAAAAACAAAACCTATTCCTACAATGGCAAACTTCAGCAAGTTTGCGAGCACAATGTGAACATATTTCTCCCTAAATCCCACAAACAGCTCTGAAAAATCAATTTCTTCATTTCTGATGCCTCTTAAGTACAAAAGACTGCCTCCATACGTAATGACCGGTAGTAATAGTAGCGCATAGGCTGCTGAAAATATTTGCAGAAATACCATATAAATTGAGTTATCCAAGTTAGATTCTTTTGCCATCGAGGCAGGAGATTCTGCAATACCTACAATAAGTAAGATTAGTAAGAAATAAAGAAAGTGTTTCTTCATCTGTTGCCAACCATATCCATAACTACCTGAAATGGTTGCTTGGGGTTTCCTTTCATTATTAATGATTTCCATATGATATAAGAATTAAAATTTTTATAAATATACCCGGCTCTTAGATAAAATACTTCCAACTTAAGTAGTGATTTTAAAATCACTACTTAAGTATTTACTGGTATTAAAGGTATTTATCTATTTTTAACTTCTAAAACAGTTCTACTTGTTAAGCCTAATCTTCATCGTTGTATTTATTTTTTGCCTTGCAATAGCCATAGGTAGTTGTTGGATAGCCTATCAGTTCACCACGACCTATAACGTAAAGTTTCACAAAACATATTTTTATTACCTCATTACTTTTTTCGGATTTGGATTTTATGGAATCTGGGCGCAGATTTTAATGAGATCATTACTCTCCTCAATAGATACAGATATTGAAACTATAAAAATTGTTGCTAATTTGTTACCAGTTCTTGGAGTGCCCTTTCTTATTATTTCATGGATTATGCTTGCTAAAATGGGATATTATTTGGTTCAAGTAGTACCTAAAATAAATCTCGCACGTATTCACATCATCATTTTTATTGCAATTGCAGCCATGATTTGGGGACTCTTCATCATTTTAGAAGAGAGTCATTGGCTCTTTGTAGAACATCTCGCTTATGTAGAAATTGGTGTACTGATACTAATCGACTTTATCTACATAACCTTCTTCGCTAGTGTAGTTTTATTTCATTCAAAGAGGTATAAAAAAACATATAAAATTATCATAACTCGATTTATAGTATTGATGATATTAGGTCTGCTTTTCAGATTACTTGTTCTTTCAGTACATAACATGAATATATGGGTTTTAGCTCCTTTGTTATTATTATATTTTTTATCAAACTTTGTCCCTGTTTTTTACTTGAGACTTAAGTCTGATCTAGTGTTCGCTCCAGTAAGTGCGGAACATCCTAGTGAAGAAAAAAAAGCTCTTCTATATAATAAATACAAGATAACCAAACGCGAAAAGGAAATCATTGATAAGATTTGTCAAGGTAAAACGAATCAACAAATAGCAGATGAGCTATTCATCAGCCTTCAAACTGTTAAAGACCATACACACAGAATCTATTCCAAAGTGGGAATAAATAGCAGGCTAAAATTGGTTCAGATGATTAATGGATAGCACTTATTATGGTTCTACATCCTAGGTAAAAACACCTCTGCCATCATGCAACGAGCACTTCCACCCCCGCAGGTTTCAATTGTATTTAATGAGCTATGAAGAATTTCACAATGCTTTTCCATACTTTTAATCTGGTTTTGGGTAAAGCTTTCATAAGCCTGTGTGCTCATTACCATATAACGCTTGTTATCAGCCCCTAAAACTTGGAGCATATTACCTGCAAAGTGATGCATTTGTTCTTCTGAAATGGTAATTACTTCTTTCCCGCTTTCTTTCAGATGGGCAACTACATTTTTCTTTTCCTTTTTATCATCAATCGCATTTAAACAAATAACCGAAAAGGTTTCTGCTAAACACATCATTACATTGGTATGGTAAATAGCCATACGCTTGCCATCAACGGTTTGGCTTGCAGTAAAAATTACTGGTAAGTAATCAAAATCTTCACAAAACTCTATAATCAATTCTTCTTCGGCTCTGGAGGAAAGAGCACAATAGGCTTTTTTATTTACACGATCTAAAAGCAGGCTTCCTGTAGCTTCTAAAAAAACGCCTTCTTCTTCAGCAGAAGTATAATCCATTATATTTTCGATAGTAAAACCTTCGTTCTCTAGAAGTTCTAAAACGTCTTCTCTACGTTCATCCCTTCTATTTTCAGCAAACATGGGGTATAGACCCACCGTACCATTTGCATGAAACGAAACCCAATTATTAGGAAATATACTATCGGGAGTATCAGGTTCTTTAGTGTCATCAATCACTACCACATTAACTCCTTTGTCTCTTAAAACGATTACAAAAGCATCAAACTCTTCTTGGGCTTTCGCATTAATCGAAGTTCCTTCAGCATCTATTTCTTCTTGAAAATAATTGTTTACCGCCGTTTGCTCGTTCATTCGAAAATTTACAGGGCGAATCATTAGTATGGTATTGGTAATCTGCATTTTTTTTGATTTCGTTTTGCTCTTAAATTATACTATTATTTTCTACTACTCTCTTACTAAGGGCAGGGTACTACACCGTAATAAGCCTTCTTGTTTTGCTATTTCTGCATATGGAATTTCTTCTACTGTAAAATCTTGTTCTCTTAACCAAGTGTTGAGTCTGGTAAAATTCTTTTCAGATACTACAACTTCTGGGGAAATGGAAAATATGTTACTGAACATCTGATACATTTCATCTGAAGTGATTTCAAATATGTTTTTTTTGCCAAAAAAATCAACCAACCATTGGTATTCTTCTTCAACTAAAAATCCGTTTTTATGTAGAATCGCTTTTCCTTTTCCTATAGGTTGAAAACAACAATCTAAATGTAGCGCATTCTCTCTTGCATTTTTAGATTTACGTAATTCAAAAGATTTTACTTTTTTATGTGGAAACTGTGCCGTCAAATAATCAACCGCATGTTTATTGGTTCTAGCCGTAATATGATCAGAATAATCATCTGCAGTATAAGTGCCCACAAAAAGATAATCGTTCCAGGGCATTACATCGCCACCTTCTACATGAACCTCATCTGGCGGAATTAAAATGTTCTCTGGGTCAATATATTCTAACACATGTAAAATGGCTTCAAACTCTTTTTCGCGATCAGGAAGTATATTCGCTTTTATCAATTTATTTTCGATAACGAAAGCAATATCCCTAGAAAAAATCTGATTACAATCTTTCAAAACTTCTGGGCGAAAAACAGTAACTCCATACTTTTCAAAAACAGCGGCAAAAGCTTCCATCTCAACAACCATATCTTCTTCCTTCGGGTAGGTACCTGCCAATATATGCTCTAAAGATTTAGGATCATAAGTTTCTTCAGGTTTAGGGCTTGGCCCACAACTTAATGCAGTACCTAAAACTACTGTTTTAAGTTTCGCAATTTCATCAGTAACGTTCAAGTTTAACATGCTGTAAATTTCATCTAAATATATGTGTATAAAAAAAGTCCTTTTAAAAATTTAAAAGAACTTTTTTGTTTTTATTTAAAGGTAGCAATCTACCTTTTGTCAAGGTTGACAAAAGGTCTTTGATTTGCACCGGTATATATTTGCCTTGGTCTTCCGATAGGCTCATTGTTAAGTCTCATTTCACGCCATTGTGCGATCCAACCCGGCAATCTTCCTAAAGCAAACATTACGGTAAACATTTCTGTTGGAATGCCTAAAGCCCGATAAATAATGCCCGAATAAAAATCTACATTCGGATACAATTTTCTATCTACAAAGTACTGATCTTCCAAAGCCTCTTTTTCCAAGCCTTTTGCTATCTCCAAAATAGGGTCATCAATGCCCAAATCTTCTAAAACTTTATCTGCTGCTTTTTTGATAATCTTAGCTCTGGGATCAAAATTTTTATATACGCGATGACCAAAACCCATTAATCTAAACGGGTCATTTTTATCTTTTGCTTTGGCCATGTATTTTTTAGTATCACCACCATCAGCCTCGATAGCTTCCAGCATTTCTATAACTGCTTGGTTGGCACCACCATGCAATGGGCCCCAAAGTGCAGAGATACCTGCGGAAAGTGATGCGAATAAACCTGCATGTGATGAGCCAACAATACGCACTGTAGAAGTAGAACAGTTTTGTTCGTGATCTGCATGAAGAATCAACAACTGATCTAATGCGTCAATTACCTGTTTGTTCTTTTTATATTCTTGACTGGGTTTTTTGAACATCATCTTATGAATATTCTCTACATAACCTAATGAATCATCGCCATAATCTAACGGAAAACCTTTCTTTTTTCTCAAGGTCCATGCTACAAGCACAGGAAACTTAGCTAATATTCGGACAATTGCTCCGTACATTTCAGCATTAGATGTTACGTTTACAGATACCGGATTAAAAGCAATTAAAGCACTTGTTAACGAAGAGAGCACACCCATTGGGTGGGCAGACTTTGGAAAGGCATCCAAAATCTTCTTCATTTCTTCATCTACATGCGATTCATTTTTAATATCAACATGAAAAGCCTCTAATTGTTCTTTATTAGGTAATTCACCAAAAATCAATAAATAAGCAACTTCTAAAAAATCAGCTTTTTCAGCCAATTCTTCAATAGAATACCCACGATATCTTAAAACTCCTTTTTCGCCATCTAAAAATGTGATCGCGCTTTCACAAGAACCTGTGTTTTTATATCCTGGATCAATTGTAATAAGGCCTCCGCTTACACCTCGAAGGGTTTTTATATTAACCGCCAACTCGTCTTCAGAGCCTTTTATTATTGGAAATTCATATTTCTGACCGTTATATTCTAATGTAGCTTTATCTGACATTTGTATATTTTACTAAAAATTAAAGTGAATTGCTAATTTACGAAAAACACTGCATGATAACAATGCCATTTTAAATTATGTATCTGTAAAGAAATAACTGATACATTTCGGCTTGCCATTCTACCCTTTTTTTGTTAAAATTTTCAACCGTAGCTATAGCTATGCTTGAAAATTTTAACTTTAAGAAAGAACACAATACCTGCCCCGATTCTGCACCATTTATTTCTTAACAGATACTATGTCGAATAGTATAAAACAACTTACAGTAAATACAATTGCTTGTAGTATTGATCTACCGACTTCTCCCAAGTAAATCGCATTTTTTTGGCATTGGACTGTATTTTTTTCCACCTAGGTTTATCATTTGCATAAACATCTATAGCCGCATTGAAACTAGAGAGCATATTCGCGATTTTTTCATCATAGGTTTTACCATCAAAGGCAAAACCTGTCTTCATATGCTCGACTGTATCTTTAAGTCCTCCTGTATGATGCACCAAACAGGGGTTTCCATTACGCATGGCCAACATTTGACTTATACCGCATGGCTCAAAAAGACTAGGCATAAAATATAGGTCAGATTCTAAATAAATAGAATCAATAAGGTCTTCTGACTGTCCGTTAGTGAAAATAAAATTCGAGTATTCGTAACTTAATTTTCTAAACAATTCTTCATATTCAGGAGCGCCCGTACCTAAAAGCATAAAAATTCCGTTCACTTCTTTCAACTTTTCAAGCATTTGTACAAAAGCCTCTGGAGAACGCTTGAAGAAGTAAAATTTTTGTTCAGTCAAACGAGCTACGCTAGACACAATAAAGTCAGGCGGTTGTTCAACATATCGCATTGTTTTTTCGCCCGTATGTGCCAAAAAATCTGCTTTGTATTTTTTCGCTTCTTCTTGCAACCACTGAAACAAAGCCTTAACCGTATTACGGTAAATCAATCCTTTTTTTGCTGCTCTGATATTCTTATAATTACAACCATTGAGAATACCAAAAAGTCTTCCTTCATTATCTGCTTTTTGTAAATCAATTTCTAATCCTTCGCCCCCTATAAACTCAGGTGGAGAGCTGGGCCTCAATACATCTTCTTTATAGGATGGGGAAACCGTATGCACCACATCAGCAAAACGAATACCAAGCGCCATAAGATTAATACAATCTTGATATCGATAATCTTGAAGGCTAATAGTATCAAATGGTACTTCAGGAAACCAATTCTTTAAAGAAGAATAATTATTCTCAAAAGGACGTATACCTTGTATCGCTAAATTATGGATGCTATAAACAAATCGGATTTTTTTAAGCAATTTATAAGCTCTGTGATATTCTTTCAAAAATAAAATTAGACTAGAATGCCAATCATGCATATGCACGATATCTAAATTACCAAAAGCTCCTTTTTTTATGGCTTCGGCCACAGCGGTACAAAATATAAAATACTTAATGGCATCGGTATAAAAAGGCTCTTCGGTATCATCATGATAAATATGTGCGATACTCCCAGCTTCAATTTCAGGATGGTGAATAACATAGTGGTGAATATTCCGAAATTCTTTCTTAGGAATTACCTCGTACAGTTCAGCTGTATAGGTTACCCCCCTAAGTTGAAAATTCAAATTAGTTTTAAAGGTTCCGTTTTGATGCAAACGTGAATACGATGGAACAACTACATGAACTTTATCACCACGTTCTGAAATTTGCCTAGGCACATCACGAACCACATCGCCCATACCCCCTGCTTTGCAGTTTTTAATGGCGTCATTTTCAGCAGCGACAAAAAGAAAGTTATTCATAAATAATATCTGTAAATATTCTGTTTAATATAGAATAAAAAAGATAGGTAAAGTTTCGCATTTCGCCAAAAAAAACCTTTCTAACTAAAGAATGGTTTTTAGAGCCTATTTAGGAATTTGTCGATTATTTTATTTTGAACGCTTTTTCTTGAGGGTAATATGCTGTATCACCTAATTCTTCTTCAATACGAAGCAATTGGTTATACTTTGCCATACGGTCAGAACGGGAAGCTGAACCCGTCTTTATTTGACCTGTATTCAATGCTACCGCCAAATCAGCAATTGTATTATCTTCTGTCTCTCCTGAACGATGCGACATTACTGAGGTGTACCCTGCATTTTTTGCCATGTTAACTGCTGCAATAGTCTCGGTCAGGGTACCTATTTGGTTTACTTTTATTAAAATAGAATTAGCAATACCGTTTTCTATGCCTCTAGACAATCTTTCAACATTGGTAACAAACAGGTCATCACCTACCAACTGAACTTTATCCCCTATTTTATCAGTTAATGATTTCCATCCATCCCAGTCGTTTTCATCCATACCATCTTCAATAGATATGATAGGGTATTTAGCAGATAGATCCGCTAAATATTGCGCTTGTTCCTCTGAGCTACGAACTACACCTTTATCACCTTCGAATTTAGTATAATCATATTTTCCATCTACATAAAACTCCGCAGATGCACAATCTAAGGCAATCATAATATCATCGCCTAATTTGTAACCAGCCTTATCAACTGCCTTTGCAATAGTATCTAGAGCATCTTCGGTACCACCGGCTAAATTTGGTGCAAAACCTCCTTCATCACCAACTGCTGTACTCAAGCCTCTATCATGTAATACCTTTTTAAGGTTATGAAAAATCTCGGTTCCCATTTGCATGGCATGAGAGAAATTTTTAGCCTTAACTGGCATTATCATAAATTCTTGAAAAGCTATTGGCGCATCAGAATGTGAACCTCCATTGATAATGTTCATCATAGGGACTGGAAGTGTATTGGCACTCACCCCGCCAATATATCTATACAATGACAAACCTAATTCGTTAGCTGCTGCCTTAGCTGCTGCTAATGAAACGCCTAAAATAGCATTGGCCCCCAATCTTGATTTGTTTGGCGTACCATCTAAATCAATCATGGTTTGGTCTATACGGTTTTGCTCAAAAACGTTCATTCCTAAAATTTCTTCAGCAATAACCGTATTTACATTAGTTACTGCTTTAGTAACGCCTTTACCCATATAAGCATTTCCGCCATCTCGCAATTCAACTGCTTCATGCTCTCCTGTAGAAGCACCTGAAGGAACTGCCGCCCTACCCATTATACCATTTTCAGTAATTACATCAACTTCTACTGTTGGGTTACCTCTTGAATCTAAAATTTGTCTTGCGTGTACACTTAAGATGATACTCATTCCCGTTATTTTGTTTACTGTTCGTTTATAAGCCTGCAAATATACAAAAGCCTATTTTCACTAAGCTTAGAAAGTAGCCTGATTGACTTAAATATAACAATTCGTTAAATTGAGGCCGCTTTATTTTTCATTTTCTCAATAGTATCGAAAAAATGATCAAAAAGATACACTGCATCGTGTGGTCCTGGGCTAGCTTCCGGATGATATTGTACTGAGAATACATTTTTATTTTTCATGCGTATTCCTGCAACCGTTTGGTCATTTAAATGCACATGGGTAATTTCTAAATCTGAATGTGCTTCAGTTTCTTCTCTGTTGATAGCGAAACCATGGTTTTGAGAAGTAATTTCACCTTTACCTGTTATCAAATTCTTTATAGGATGATTGATACCTCTATGCCCATTATGCATTTTATAGGTAGATACTCCGTTCGCCAAAGCAATTACCTGATGTCCTAAACATATACCAAAAAGTGGGGCATCACTTGCTATTATATCTTTTGCCGTTGCAATAGCCTGCGTTAATGGCTTTGGATCGCCAGGTCCATTAGAAATAAAGTACGCATCTGGATTCCATGCCTTCATTTCATCAAAAGTAGTATCATACGGAAACACTTTAATGTATGCATCTCTTTTAGCAAGGTTTCTTAGGATGTTCTTTTTGATTCCAATATCTAATGCAGCAATCGTGTATTTTGCATTTTCATCACCATAATAATAAGGCTCTTTGGTAGATACTTTTGAAGATAGTTCTAGCCCTTCCATACTAGGGAAATTAGCCAACTTTTTTTTCAAGTCCTCAATATGATCAGCATCCGTAGAGATTACGGCATTCATTGCACCATTATCACGTATATAACTTACTAGTGCCCTAGTATCTACATCAGATATAGCAAAAAGGTTGCTCTTGTCCAAAAATTCTTTCAAGCTGGCATCCGCATCTTCCCGCGAATAATTATAGCTGAAATTTTTACAAATCAAACCAGCGATCTTAACTGAATCCGATTCCACTTCATTTTCGTTAGTTCCATAATTACCAATATGGGCATTAGTAGTCACCATTAACTGCCCAAAGTATGATGGATCAGTAAAAATCTCTTGATAACCAGTCATACCGGTATTGAAACAAACCTCACCAAAGGCGGTTCCTTGTTCATCACCTACAGCTTTACCATGAAAGATAGTCCCGTCGGCCAATAAAATAAATGCTTTTCTTTTCGATTGATATTTCATACGCACTTAGAAATTTTGATTTAACAAATAAACATAAAAAAAGGATAGACTTAAGAGTCTATCCTTTTACAATTATTAAAATATACTAACAATTCTATTCTTCTGAATCATCAGCTTTAGTATCAGTTAATGCTACTGGTGGTGTTGCTTCTTTAGCACCGCTTCCCCTTCTACTTCTTCTAGTAGTTTTCTTCTTCGCTTTATCAGCATTATAGATTTCATTGAAATCGACCAACTCAATCATTGCCATATCAGCATTATCACCTAAACGATTACCTAATTTGATTATTCTTGTATAACCACCTGGTCTTTCGCCTACTTTTTCAGAAACCTGACCAAACAACTCTGTAATAGCATGTTTGTCTCTTAAGCTTCTGAAAACGATACGTCTGTTATGCGTTCCTTTTTCAGTAGTCTGATTATTCTCTGCCTTAGATTTTGTAATCAAAGGTTCAATAAACACCTTAAGTGCTTTTGCTTTCGCAACTGTAGTATTTATTCTCTTGTGCTCAATTAAAGAACAAGCCATATTTGCCAACATCGCTTTTCTATGCGCTGTTTTTCTTCCTAAATGATTACCTTTTTTACCGTGTCTCATATTTTTGTTTTATCATCTTGCTACCAAACTCGAACGACTCGAGGAGCAAAATATGATTGTTTAATCTTTATCTAATTTATATTTTGACAAATCCATTCCAAAGCTCAATCCTTTATTGATTACAAGTTCTTCTAGTTCTGTCAATGATTTTTTACCGAAGTTTCTAAACTTCATCAAATCATTTTTGTTGAAAGAAACTAAATCTCCCAATGTATCAACTTCAGCAGCTTTCAAACAATTCAAGGCGCGAACAGAAAGATCCATATCAACCAATTTTGTTTTCAATAACTGACGCATGTGAAGTGATTCTTCATCATAAGTTTCAGTTTGTGCAATTTCATCAGCTTCTAAAGTGATGCGCTCATCAGAGAACAGCATAAAGTGATGTATCAAAACTTTTGCTCCTTCAGTTAAAGCATCTTTAGGATGAATAGAACCATCAGTTACGATTTCAAATACCAATTTTTCATAATCGGTCTTTTGCTCTACACGAAAGTTCTCTATGCTGTACTTTACATTTTTTATTGGCGTGAAGATAGAATCAATAGCAATGGTACCCATTGGCATACCTGACTTCTTGTTTTCTTCAGCAGGTACGTAACCTCTTCCTTTATCGATAACAAGCTCCATATTGATGCTCACTTTCGACTCCATATTACAAATAACCAAATCAGGGTTCAAAACTTGATATCCTGAGATGAATTTTTGAAAATCACCTGCAGTTAATTGATCTTTTCCTCTTAAAGAAATAGAAACAGTTTCTGCTTCTGAATCTTCAATCTGCTTTTTAAAACGTACTTGTTTTAAATTCAATATAATTTCGGTAACATCTTCAACAACACCTGGAATTACTGAAAATTCGTGTTCTACTTTGTCAATTCTAACAGATGTAATAGCATAACCTTCTAAAGACGAAAGCAATACTCTTCTTAATGCGTTACCAACAGTTAATCCATAACCAGGTTCTAAAGGGCGGAATTCAAACTTCCCTTCAAAATCTGAGGAATCAATCATTATTACTTTATCCGGTTTCTGAAAATTAAATAATGCCATAATTGGATCGTTGTTGTTTATTTAGAGTATAACTCGACTATTAATTGTTCTTTGATATTTTCTGGAATCTGCATTCTTTCAGGAATAGAAACATATGTTCCTTCCTTCTTTTCAGTATTCCAAGTAATCCATTCATAAACACTACTGCTAGCAGCAAGTGAATCTTGAATGGTTTGTAACGATTTTGATTTTTCTCTTACACCTACAACATCACCAGCTTTTAATGAATATGATGGTATATTTACTAACTCGCCATTTACAGTAATATGTCTGTGAGAAACCAATTGTCTTGCGCCACTTCTTGTTGGCGAGACACCCATTCTATAAACTACGTTATCTAAACGTGATTCACACAATTGAAGTAATACTTCACCAGTAACACCTTTGCTTCTATTTGCTTTAGAGAAAAGGTTTCTAAATTGCTTTTCTAAAATACCGTAAGTGTATTTTGCTTTTTGTTTCTCCATTAACTGAACAGAATATTCAGATTTCTTTCCACGTCGTCTAGCATTACCATGCTGTCCTGGAGGGTAATTTTTTTTCTCGAAAGACTTGTCGTCTCCAAAAATCGCTTCACCGAATTTACGGGCGATTTTACTTTTAGGTCCTGTGTATCTTGCCATTTTCTTTTAATTTGAAGTGTGATTATGAATTAAGGCTTGTCCTTCGATAATCTTAAACTACACTTCTGTGAAATATAATTAGTGATGTATTAAACTCTTCTTCTTTTAGGAGGTCTACAACCATTATGTGGCATTGGCGTAACATCAATAATTTCAGTTACTTCAATACCTGAGTTGTGTATTGCGCGTATAGCAGATTCTCTACCGTTACCTGGTCCTTTTACGTAAACTTTTACTTTTCTAAGACCAGCTTCATGAGCTACTTTAGAACAATCTTCAGCCGCTACTTGTGCAGCATATGGAGTATTCTTTTTAGAACCTCTGAAACCCATTTTACCAGCAGATGACCATGATATAACATCTCCTTTTTTATTGGTCAATGATATAATGATATTATTAAAAGATGCTGTAACGTGAGCTTCCCCCACAGATTCTACAACAACTTTACGTTTTTTTGCAGTTTTAGTACTTGCCTTTGCCATAATACCCTACTTATTATTTAGTTGCTTTTTTCTTGTTGGCAACTGTTTTTCTTTTTCCTTTTCTTGTTCTAGAGTTATTCTTGGTGCGTTGACCTCTTAAAGGCAAACCAGATCTGTGACGTATACCTCTGTAACAGCCAATATCCATCAAACGTTTGATATTCAATTGAGTTTCTGAACGTAGTTCACCTTCAATTGTATAAATAGCAGCAGCTTCACGAATACGACCAATTTCATCATCGTTCCAATCAGACACTTTAGTATCTTCACTAACTTTTGCAGTTGCTAAAATTTCTTTTGATCTGCTGCTACCAATACCAAAAATATAGGTTAGCGCTATGACGCCTCTTTTCTGTTTTGGTATATCTATACCTGCGATTCTTGCCATAATATTACCCTTGTCTTTGTTTAAATCTAGGATTCTTTTTGTTGATTACATACAACCTACCTTTTCTGCGAACAATCTTGCAGTCGGCACTTCTCTTTTTTACTGATGCTCTAACTTTCATCTTTCTACTATCTTAATATCTATACGTAATTCTTGCTTTTGTTAAATCATACGGACTCATCTCTAACTTCACTTTATCACCAGGAAGCAATTTAATGTAATGCATACGCATCTTTCCCGAAATATGTGCAGTCACTACATGACCATTTTCCAATTCGACTCGAAACATTGCATTTGACAACGCTTCAATTATGGATCCATCTTGCTCTATTGCCGCTTGTTTAGCCATAAATTTATGCTACTTTTCTGTTTTTACCTGATTTCATCAATCCGTCATAGTGTCTGTTCAATAAATATGAATTCACTTGTTGAACTGTATCAATAGCTACACCGACCATAATCAATAATGATGTACCACCAAAGAACATTGCCCATCCTGCTTGAACATCCATCAACTTTACCACTATTGCTGGTAAAACCGCTAACAATGCTAAAAATATTGAACCTGGCAACGTAATTAAGGACATAATTTTATCTAAGAAATCACCTGTTTCTTTACCTGGTCGAATACCTGGTATAAAACCGCCACTTCTTTTCAAATCATCAGCCATCTTATTAGTGGGTACTGTAATTGCTGTATAGAAGTAAGTGAAAATGATAATCAAGAAGGCAAATAATAAATTATAGGCCCAACCGAATATATCAGCAAAATTCACTTGCATCCATTGTCCAAATGCGGTATCATCAAAAGCGTTACCAATTAGCCCAGGTACAAACATAATTGCTTGGGCAAAGATGATTGGCATTACACCTGATGCATTCAATTTTAATGGAATATATTGTCTAGATCCCATTATGTTTTTCTCATATCCACCTGATGCCGTTCTTCTGGCATATTGCACTGGTATTTGGCGTGTTGCCATTACCAATAGTACACTTGCCAAAATTACCAAGAACCATATAATAACTTCGATTAAAATAAACATCAACCCCCCATTATTGTTCGCTGTTCTTGACACAAATTCTTGAACAAAAGATTGTGGCATGGTTGCTATTATACCTATCATAATCAAAAGTGATATACCATTACCAATCCCTTTATCAGTAATTTTCTCGCCCAGCCACATAGCAAAAACACAGCCAGTAACCAATATAATTACTGCAGGCACCATAAAGTCAAGACCTTTACCTAATATAAAGGCACTATCACGAACACCAAATGCCTCTAGACCATATAGGTAAGCAGGTGCTTGAACAATACATATACCAATAGTTAACCATCTTGTTATCTGATTGATTGTTTTTCGACCACTTTCTCCTTCTTTTTGTAATTTTTGAAGGTAAGGAATTGCTATACCCATTAACTGAACTACAATAGATGCAGAAATATATGGCATAATACCCAATGCAAAAATAGAGGCATTCGCAAAAGCTCCGCCTGTAAATGCATTAAGCAAACCAAATATACCATTGTCAGTACTATCTGCCAATGCGCTTAGTTGAGTAGAATCAATACCTGGAAGAACTATTTGGCAACCAAAACGGTAAACTAAAAGAAAACCAAGGGTAAATAGAATTCTATTCCTTAGTTCTTCTATTTTCCAAATATTGGATAGTGTCTCGAAAAATTTCTTCATAATATATCTTCGTTATAAATTTATTGCTTCTCCACCAGCTTTTTCAATCGCTGCTTTTGCCGTAGCCGTAAATTTATGTACAGAAATTTTTAGGGATGCCTTTAATTCACCACCGCCCAATATTTTAACCAAGTCATTCTTACGCGCCAATCTGTTCTCAATAAGCGTTTCAAAAGTAACTGTATCTTTTATAGCTCCATTATCTACCAACTCTTGTAACTTAGAAAGGTTGATGCCTTGATATTCTTTTCGGTTAATGTTCGTAAAACCAAACTTAGGTACACGTCTTTGTAATGGCATTTGACCACCTTCAAAACCAATCTTCTTAGAATAACCAGATCTTGATTTTGCACCATTATGTCCTCTAGCAGCGGTACCGCCTTTACCAGAACCTTGGCCTCTACCTAATCTCTTACCGTCTCTATTGACAGCACCTTCGGCTGGTGTTAAATTACTTAAATTCATTACCGTTTATATATTAAGCTTCTACAATAGAAACTAAGTGTTTAACTTTATTTATCATGCCAACAATACTAGGTGTGTCATCATGCTCTACTACCTGACCAATTTTCTTCAAACCAAGAGCCTCTAAAGTTCTCTTTTGATTTTCTGGCCTTTTTATACTGCTCTTTAACTGTTTAACTTTAATCTTTGCCATAATTTCTTTGAATTATCCTTTAAAAACTTTTTCTAAAGAAACTCCTCTTTGTTGTGCAATGGTTTTTGCCCCTCTTAATTGTAAAAGCGCATCAAAAGTAGCTTTAACAACATTATGTGGGTTTGAAGAACCTTGTGATTTTGATAAAACATCATGTACCCCAACAGCTTCTAGAACGGCTCTTACCGCTCCACCTGCAATTACACCTGTACCATGGGATGCTGGTTGAATATATACACGTGCACCACCATATTTTCCTTTTTGTTCATGAGGTAGTGTAACTTTATTCAAAGGAATACGGATAAGGTTCTTTTTCGCATCTTCAATTGCTTTAGCAATTGCTGTAGCTACTTCTTTAGATTTACCTAAACCATGACCTACAACGCCATTCTCATTACCTACAACAACTATCGCCGAAAAGCCAAAAGCTCGTCCACCTTTAGTAACTTTGGTTACCCTTTGAACTCCAACTAATCTATCTTTTAATTCTAAACCGCCTGGTTTAACAGTTTCTACGTTTTTGTATTTCTGGTACATGCTCTTATTTTAGAATTTAAGTCCTGCTTCTCTAGCTCCTTCAGCCAAAGCCTTTACTCTTCCATGATATAAATTACCACCTCTATCAAAGGCAACTTTATCTATACCTACTTTCTTTGACTTTTCTGCAATCGCCTTACCAACTAGAGCGGCAACTTCAGTCTTTTTTCCTTTCTCTGAGGATATTTCTTTATCCCTTGAAGAAACAGTTGCTAAAGTTACACCTGCATTATCATCAATTAGCTGTACATAAATTTCTTTATTACTTCTAAAAACAGATAATCTTGGTCTTGCTGCAGTTCCAGCAGAAACCTTACGGATTCTTCTTCTGATTCTTAATTTTCTTTGCGTTTTTGATAATTTCATAACACTAATATTACGCTGATTTACCTGCTTTTCTTCTTAGTAGTTCACCCACAAACTTGATTCCTTTTCCTTTGTATGGTTCTGGCTTACGGTAAGATCTAATCTTAGCTGCTACCTGACCGACCAATTGCTTATCAAAAGAAGTTAGTTTTATAATAGGATTTTTTCCTTTTTCAGAAGTAGTTTCAATTTTTACCTCTGGTGCTATATTGATAACAATATTGTGGGAAAAACCTAATGCCATATCTAATTTTTGACCTTGGTTACTTGCTCTGTATCCAACACCAACTAGTTCAAGCTCTTTTGTCCATCCCTTTGCAACTCCATCAACCATATTCAAAATCAATGATCTATATAAACCATGCTTTGCTTTATGTTCTTTAGAATCTGACGGTCTGGTCACCCACACCTGTCCTTCTTCAACCTTTATAGAAACTGCTGAAAATTTTTGAGTCAATTCGCCCAACTTACCTTTTACAGTAACTATATTTTCATTTATTTCTACAGCAACTCCCTCAGGAATTGCTATCGGATTATTACCTATTCTAGACATTTTCTAACTCTTTATTCAATATTAATATACGTAGCACAAAACCTCGCCACCTACATTTTCGTTTTTAGCTTGCTTGCTTGTCATTACACCATGTGATGTAGAAACAATTGCAACACCAAGACCATTCAATACCCTTGGTAAATCTTCGGCCCCGGTATACTTACGCAAACCTGGCTTACTTATACGCTGTAATTTTTTTATGACAGGGTCTTTAGTCAACTTATCATATTTAAGGGCAATTTTAATGCTGCCCTGAACCTTATCTTCTTCAAATTTATAACTCAATATATATCCTTGATCGAACAATATTTTAGTTATTTCTTTCTTTACACCAGATGAAGGAATTTCAACAACTCTATGACCGGCACTGCTAGCGTTTCTAACACGTGTTAAGTAATCTGCAATAGTATCTGTAATCATTTTTATCTAATTCGGTGACGGTTTTTAGCAGTATTGCTAAACCTGAAACCAGTTTATTATTATATTACCAGCTGGCTTTTTTAACTCCAGGAATCAATCCTTGATTGGCCATCTCTCTAAAAGTAACCCTTGAAATACCAAAGGTTCGCATATACCCTTTTGGTCTCCCTGTTATTTTACACCTATTGTGCATACGAACAGGAGAAGCATTTTTAGGAAGTTTCTGTAAGCCTTCATAGTCACCAGCTTCTTTCAAAGCTTTTCTCTTTTCAGCATATTTAGCTACAGTTGCCGCCCTTTTTCTCTCACGGGCTTTCATTGATTCTTTAGCCATACTATTTCTTTTTAAAAGGTAATCCTAATTCTGTTAATAATGATTTTGCTTCTTTGTCAGTTTCTGCCGTAGTTACAAAAGTAATATCCATTCCATTGATTCTATTGATTTTATCAATATTTATTTCTGGAAAAATAATTTGTTCCGTAACACCTAAGCTGTAATTTCCACGTCCATCAAAACCTGTAGCTTTAATTCCTTGAAAATCACGTACACGAGGCAAAGCACTTGTAACCAATCTATCAAGAAATTCGTACATCATTTCACCACGTAAGGTAACTTTAGCGCCAATAGGCATACCCTTACGCAATTTGAATGCAGCAACATCTTTTTTAGACATTGTGGCGATAGCTTTTTGACCTGTAATCATAGTCAACTCATCAACAGCATGGTCAATTAGCTTCTTATCGGCAACAGCTGCACCAACACCTCTACTAACAACTATCTTCTTTAATTTAGGAACTTGCATTACATTCTTGTAAGCAAACTCTTCAGTAAGCGCACTAACAATACGCTCACTATATTCTTTTTTTAATCTTGCAACGTGAGCCATAATTAAATTACTTCATTTGATTTCTTAGAAAATCGTATTTTTTTACCATCTCTTACCTCAAAACCTACTCTGGTAGTATCACCGGATTTAGTGTCAATTAACGATAAGTTGGAAATGTGTATTGGAGCTTCTTTCTTAACAATGCCACCTTGTGGGTTTTTCGCACTAGGCTTCTCATGTTTAGATACCATATTAGCACCTTCAACAATTGCTTTGTTCTTCTCGATGTTCACACGCATAACCTTACCTTCAGTACCTTTATGGTCTCCAGCAACTATTCGTACGGTGTCTCCAGTTTTTATTTTTAACTTTTTCATCCTACTCTATATATTAAAGTACCTCAGGGGCCAATGATACAATTTTCATGAACTGCTTGTCACGAAGCTCTCTTGCAACTGGTCCAAAAACACGTGTGCCTCTCATCTCACCTGTTGGGTTTAACAATACACATGCATTGTCATCGAAACGGATGTAAGAACCATCTGGTCTTCTTACTTCTTTTTTTGTTCTGATAACAACGGCTGTTGAAACTTCCCCTTTTTTGATACTTCCATTTGGAGTTGCTTCCTTAATGGTAACAACAATTTTATCGCCAATAGAAGCATATCTTCTTTTTGTACCACCGAGTACACGGATAGTCAAAACTTCTTTTGCTCCTGTATTGTCCGCTACCTTTAACCTTGATTCTTGCTGTAACATAATTATTTAGCTCTTTCTAAGATTTCTACTAACCTCCAACATTTGGTTTTGCTCAAAGGGCGAGTTTCCATAATCTTAACGGTATCTCCCAATTTACAATCGTTCTTTTCATCGTGTGCGACGTACTTTTTCGTTTTCAAAACGAATTTACCGTACATAGGGTGCTTTACTCGTTTAACTTCTGCAACAACGATAGATTTCTCCATTTTGTCGCTAGTTACAACCCCTACTCTCTCTTTTCTTAAGTTTCTTTTTTCTTCCATAAAGCAGAACCAATTATTGGTTTTCCCTATTAGTTAATTCCGTTGCCAATCTTGCTACTGTCCTTCTAACCTTTCTAATTTGAAGTGGGTTTTCTAACGGAGTAACGAAATGGGCCATTTTTAAATCAGCATGCTGTTTTTTATATTCAGCGAACCTTGTTTGAAGTTCTTCGACCGACAATTCTTTTATTTCCTGTTTTTTCATAATTCCCTAAAAATTAGATTTTAGCAGTATAATCCCTTGCAACAATAAATTTTGTCTTTACTGGCATTTTTTGTGATGCCAAACGCAAAGCTTCTTTTGCAATATCAATTGAAACTCCTGCTACTTCGAACATAATTCTACCTGGTCTAACTACAGCTACAAAATATTCAGGAGCCCCCTTACCTTTACCCATACGTACTTCTAGAGGTTTTTTGGTAATAGGCTTGTCCGGAAATATTTTAATCCACAACTGACCTTCCCTCTTCATATATCTTGTTGCTGCAATACGAGCAGCTTCAATCTGACGTGATGTTATAAAACTACCTTCCAAAGCTTTCATACCAAACATGCCATTAGACAATTGGTTCCCTCTGCCAGACAGACCTTTCATACGGCCTTTCTGCATCTTACGAAACTTGGTTCTTTTGGGTTGTAACATTTCTATTTACTTCTTTAAAAAATTACTTTCTACGACGTTGTTTGCCACCTCTATCATGCTTACCACCTTTGTCATTCTGACCTTTGGTCATACCTACTAGCGGAGAAAGCTCTCTCTTACCGTATACCTCGCCCTTCATAATCCACACTTTAATACCTAATTTACCATAGGTAGTCTGCGCTTCATGCAAAGCATAATCAATATCTGCTCTAAAAGTAGATAATGGAATTCTACCGTCTTTATAAGATTCTGAACGTGCCATTTCCGCACCGTTCAAACGTCCTGAAATTTGTATCTTGATTCCTTCGGCATTCATACGCATTGCTGCAGCAATAGCCATTTTGATAGCACGTCTAAAAGAAATTCTACTTTCAATTTGACGAGCTACACTTGCAGCGACTAAATTCGCATCTAGCTCAGGTCTTTTAATCTCATATATATTAATCTGAACTTCTTTTTCGGTGATTTTCTTAAGTTCTTCCTTAAGTTTATCAACCTCTTGTCCGCCCTTACCAATAATAATACCTGGTCTTGCCGTAGTTATAGTAACCGTAATCAACTTAAGTGTACGCTCTATAATCACTCTTGAAACACTTGCTTTCGCTAAACGTGCGTGAATATACTTACGGATTTTACTATCTTCAGCTAGTTTATCACCATAATCGTTACCTCCGTACCAGTTAGATTCCCATCCTCTGATAATTCCAAGACGATTTCCTATCGGATTTGTTTTCTGTCCCATTCTAGCTTTCTATATTATTGTTAGACCCTAAAACCAAAGTAACATGGTTCGAACGTTTTCTAATTCTATGTGCTCTACCCTGCGGAGCAGGTCTTAACCTTTTCAACATTGTACCACTATCAACTCGAATTTCTTTTACAAAAAGATCAGCATCTTCAACGCTAGCCTCTTCATTTTTCGCTTGCCAATTTGCAAGAGCTGAAAGCAATAATTTCTCTAATCTACGAGAAGCTTCTTTCGGATTGAACCTCAGTATTGCCAATGCTTTTTCAACTTGAATTCCTCTTACCAAATCTGCAACAATGCGCATCTTTCTAGGTGAAGTAGGACAATTATTCAATTTTGCAAATGCAATCTGCTTCTTTTCAGCCTTTATTCTTTCGGCCATCTGTTTTTTACGAACTCCCATAGCTTACTTTTTACCTTTATTCTTTGCTCCTGCGTGACCTCTAAAAGATCGTGTCGGAGAAAATTCGCCTAGCTTGTGACCTACCATGTTTTCTGTAACAAATACAGGAACAAATTGTCTTCCGTTATGGACAGCTATAGTAAGACCTACAAAATCAGGTGTTATCATAGAGGCCCTAGACCATGTTTTTATAACACTTTTCTTTCCAGAAGAAGCATTTTGCTGAATCTTTTTCTCTAGACTATAGTGAACGTAAGGTCCTTTTTTTAGTGAACGTGCCATTTCTTTCTACTTTATTTATTTCTACGTTCTATTATATACTTGTTGGTGCTCTTGGTTTTAGAACGCGTTCTGAATCCTTTAGCAGGTATTCCGTTTCTTGATCTTGGATGACCACCAGAAGCTCTACCTTCACCACCTCCCATTGGGTGATCGACAGGGTTCATTGCTACTGGTCTTGTTCTTGGTCTTCTACCTAACCATCTACTTCTACCTGCCTTACCTGAAACCAGTAATTGGTGATCAGAGTTAGACACGGCACCTATAGTGGCCATACAACCAGAAAGAATTAATCTTGTTTCTCCTGAAGGCATTTTAACCGTAGCAAATTTTCCGTCTTTCGCCATCAACTGAGCGAAAGTACCAGCACTTCTTGCCATTACGGCCCCTTGACCAGGACGTAATTCAATACAAGAAATAATTGTTCCTAATGGAATGGCATTTAACGGAAGTGCATTTCCTATTTCAGGATCAGCATTTGTACCAGCAGATACTCTTTGATCAACCTGAAGCCCATTTTGAGCAATAATATATCTTTTCTCGCCATCAGCATATTCCAACAAAGCGATAAAAGCTGTTCTGTTCGGGTCATATTGTATCGATTTTACGGTAGCAGCAACATCTTGCTTATCCCTTTTGAAATCGATAACACGATACCTTCTTTTGTGACCTCCACCTCTATGGCGTATGGTCATCTTTCCATGATTGTTTCTACCTCCGGACTTTTTTAACGGAGCGAGCAAGCTCTTCTCCGGCTTATCAGTAGTAATCGCGTCAAATCCGTTTACTACTCTAAAACGCTGTCCTGGAGTGATTGGTTTTAATTTTCTAACTGACATTGTTTGTCTTTATAGATTACTGTAAAAATCAATAATATCTCCTTCGGCTACATCAACTATCGCTTTTTTGATAGCATTTGTCTTACCGTGCTGCACACCAGTTTTGGTATGTCGCGACTTTCTTGTTGGGCCATAATTCATAGTGCGAACTTTCTTAACAGAAACGCCATAAGCTGCCTCAACAGCTTCCTTGATCTGAATCTTGTTGGCCTTTGGCTCAACAATGAAACCATACCGATTATACAACTCACTATCCGTAGTCATTTTTTCCGTTATAATTGGTTTTATCAACACACTCATGGTTTTCTTATTTATTTAAGTTCAATTCGATTCCTTCTAATGAACCTTCAAGCAATACAATATTATTTGCGTTTAATATTTTGTAAGTACTTAATTCTGAACTACTTATGACTTCAGAACGCTTAAAATTACGCGAAGACAAATATACGTTATTATTTGAATCGCCCAACACAAATAAAGATTTTTTGTTTTCTAAGCCCAAAGACTTTAAAACTTGCACAAAATCCTTAGTTTTTGGAGCTTCAAAATTAAAGTCCTCAACTACCAAAATAGCCTTCTCTTTTGACTTTATACTTAAAGCTGATTTACGAGCTAAACGCTTCAAATTTTTATTCAATTTTTGAGTGTAATCTTTTGGTCTAGGGCCAAAAATTCGACCCCCCCCTCTAAAAATTGGAGACTTGATACTACCGGCACGAGCTGTACCTGTACCTTTTTGCTTTTTTATCTTTCTTGTACTACCTGCAATCTCAGCTCTTTCTTTAGACTTGTGCGTACCTTGTCTTTGATGCGCCAAATATTGTTTTACATCTAGATAGACTGCATGATTGTTAGGTTCTATTCCAAAAACAGCATCAGAAAGGTCTGCCTTTCTACCTGTTTCTTTTCCTTTTATATCTAAAACTGCTACTTTCATTACTTCTGAATAGTTACGTAAGCATTCTTATGACCAGGAACACATCCTTTTACTACTAAAAGGTTTTTCTCTGGAACTACTTTTAAAATTTTAAGATTTTGAACGGTTACTCGTTCACCACCCATTCTACCGGCCATTTTCATTCCTTTAAAAACTCTTGCAGGATATGAAGCCGCACCAATTGAACCTGGAGCTCTCAATCTGTTATGCTGCCCATGGGTTGCTTGACCAACACCGGCAAAGCCGTGTCTTTTAACAACCCCTTGAAAGCCTTTACCTTTTGATGTACCAGCTACATCAACAAATTCTCCTTCTACAAAAAGGTCAACACCTACAGTATCACCTAATTCGTACTCCTTATCAAAACCTTGAAATTCAATGACTTTTTTCTTAGGAGATGAACCTGCTTTTTTAAAGTGACCTGTTTCGGCCTTATTAGCACGTTTCTCTGCCTTGTCATCGAAACCAAGCTGAAGTGCATTATACCCATCAACTTCTTCGGTTCTGACTTGGGTAACTACGCATGGCCCAGCCTCTATAACGGTACATGGCATATTCTTTCCATTCTCGTCAAAAATACTGGTCATACCTACTTTTTTTCCTATTAACCCAGACATATTTATTTATATTAATTACTAATTATTCTTACTCTTTTAGACAAAAAAACAGGGTCAAAAACTATTCAACCCTGAATTTAGTTTTCTTCCGTTTTTCCATTGCACGTAGCTCAGGACATGTCTTTCTGATTACACTTGGTAACCGTAATGGGATTCTTGCCTTCGCAGGAATGACATTAAACTTTAATTTCTACCTCAACACCACTTGGAAGCTCTAACTTCATAAGCGCATCAATGGTTTTTGATGAAGAGCTATAAATATCCAATAATCTCTTATAAGAACTCAATTGAAATTGCTCTCTTGATTTTTTATTTACGTGCGGTGAACGCAAAACTGTAAATATTTTCTTATGCGTTGGCAAAGGAATAGGGCCAGTTACTACTGCTCCGGTTGTCTTTACCGTTTTTACGATTTTCTCTGCAGACTTGTCTACCAAATTGTGATCGTAAGATTTTAGTTTTATTCTAATTTTTTGACTCATCTTCTAAAAATTAAGCAGTTACACCTTTAGTTGCCTTAATTACTTCTTCTGAAATATTCGATGGGGTTTCTGCATAATGAGAAAACTCCATAGTTGATGTTGCTCTACCAGAAGACAAGGTTCTTAATGAAGTAACATAACCAAACATCTCTGAAAGTGGAACTGTACCTTTTATGACTTTAGCCCCTGCTCTATCACCCATATCGCTAATTGTACCTCTTCTACGGTTCAAATCACCAACAATATCACCCATATTTTCTTCGGGTGTTAGCACCTCAAGCTTCATGATTGGTTCCATAATTACGGCGCCAGCAGCTTTACCAGCGGACTTGTAACCCATTTTTGCTGCTAATTCGAAAGAAAGTGCATCAGAATCGACAGGGTGGAAAGATCCATCTTTCAATACAACTTTCATGGTATCCATTTCAAATCCGGCCAAAGGTCCATTTTGCATTGCCGCAGTAAAACCTTTTTCAACCGATGGAATAAATTCTTTG